>CAZQXZ010000067.1:767-11248 GCA_964597515.1 uncultured Eubacteriales bacterium
TGCGGTTCTGAGAAAACGGTACGTTTTGCGTACTCGAACAATTCGGGCTCGATACCCTCAACATCGTATCTGTTTAACAGCCTCAGGCTTTTTAGGCTGTTTATCATAAGCAGAGTATTTAACTCTTTATGAAGCTGTTTTGCCTCGTTGTCAAGCCCTTGCTTTTTCTCAACGTATACCCTGTATACCATCAAAAATGCCCTCCAATGCCTTTTTGCCTATATCGTTTCTGAAATATTTATCCTTAAAAGATATGTTACCGCACATATTGTACGCTTTTTCAACCGCGTTTTTAAGAGTGTCCGCAGTAGCGGTAATGCCGAGTACGCGCCCTCCCGAGGTTTTAAGGACGCCGCCGTCCGAAACGGCTCCGGCGACATATATTTCACAGTCAAGCGCGTCCGGCACAGTTATTTCATATCCTGTCGCGTATTTTTGGGGATACCCCTTAGACGCTAAAATAACGCAGCAGGCAAAGCCGCCTGAAAACTCCACGTCAACATCCGCAAGCGATCCGGCGCTGACGGCTTGCATGATTGTCAGCAAATCCGTTTTGAGGAGCGGAAGCACCGCCTGCGTTTCGGGGTCGCCAAATCGGCAGTTGTATTCGATAACCTTGGGACCTTTTTCGGTGAGCATCAGTCCGAAGTAAAGGCAGCCCTTGAAGGTTCTGCCCTCGGCATTCATCGCGTTTACTGTCGGGATGAAGATGTCCTTCATACATATGTCCGCCGTCTCGCCGGTGTAAAATGGGTTCGGGGCTACCGCGCCCATACCGCCCGTGTTAAGCCCTCTGTCGCCGTCGAGAGCGCGTTTATGGTCCATTGAAGAAACCATCGGAACAATTGTTTTACCGTCTGTAAAGCTTAAAACAGACACCTCGGGACCTGTTAAAAACTCTTCGATTACTATGCTGTTTCCGCTTTCGCCAAAGCTCTTTTCCTCCATAATCGAGCGCACGGCGGCTTCGGCTTCAACAAGCGTTTGGGCGATTAACACGCCTTTGCCCGCCGCCAAACCGTCAGCTTTAAGCACGCAGGGCATCGCCGCGTCCTTTAAGTATTCGCGCGCGTCGCGTGAATTTGTGAACACCTCATACGCGGCGGTGGGGATATTGTATTTTTTCATAAGATTTTTTGCGAACACCTTGCTTCCCTCGATAGCGGCGGCTTTTTTATCGGGACCGAAGCAAGGGACGCCTATTTTATTCAACTCGTCTACGGCGCCGAGGACAAGAGGGTCGTCGGGCGCCACAACCGCGAAATCGACGCCGTTTTGCTTCGCGAAGCTAACAATAGCCTCGATATCGGTTGCGCCCGTTGGGACGCACTTTGCCAAAGCGGCTATCCCGCCGTTCCCGGGAAGGGCGTAAATGTTTTCAACCGAGGGGTTTTCACGCAGCTTCTTTATGATGGCGTGTTCTCTGCCTCCGCCGCCGACTACAAGGATATTCATATTTACAACGTCCTTTATATTTTTTCTTTCAGTGATGAAAAAGGCGGACGCCCGTAAAAGCCATCGCCATACCGTGTTTATCGCAGACTTCAATAACGCCGCTGTCGCGGATAGAGCCGCCCGGCTCGGCGATATACGAAACGCCGCTTCTTCTTGCGCGCTCAATATTGTCGCCGAAAGGGAAGAACGCGTCGGACGCGAGCGAAATGCCGGAAAGCTTTGAAAGATACGCTTCCTTTTCATCCTCGGTGAGAGCGTCCGGTTTAACGGTGAAATACTGCCGCCAAACGCCGTCGCCCAAAACCTCTTCGCTCCTTTTTGAAATATACAAGTCAATAACATTATCCCTGTCCGGTCTCGCTATTGTTTCAAGGAAGGGGAGGGACAGCACTTTTTCGTGACGGCGTAAATTCCATATATCGGCCTTTTCCCCCGCGAGCCTTGTGCAATGTATTCTTGACTGCTGACCCGCTCCGACTCCGATTGCCTGACCGTCAAAAGCAAAACAGACAGAGTTTGACTGTGTGTATTTTAGCGTTATCAACGCTAACAAAAGGTCGCGCTTCGCGCTTTGCGGGATATCCTTTTTTTTCGTCACGACATTGGAAAGAAGCGTCTCGTCAATACAAAAATTGTTCCTGCCCTGCTCGAACGTGATGCCGAATACCTGCTTTCGCTCCGTTTGTGTCGGGATATAATCCTTGTCTATTTTTATTATATTATAGGTTCCGTTCCTTTTGGTTTTAAGTATTTCAAGAGCTTTCGGCTCAAAACCGGGCGCGATTACGCCGTCCGAAACCTCTCTTTTTATTACACGGGCAGTCACCTCGTCGCATATGCCGCCGAGCGCGATAAAATCTCCGAAAGAGGACATTCTGTCCGTCCCTCTCGCCCGTACATACGCGAGCGCTAAGGGAGAGGAGTCAAGCCCTTCTATATCGTCGGCGAAGCATGCCCTTTTTAGTTCGCCGGACATCGGATTGCCGATTGCCGCGCTCGTGGGGCTTACATGCTTGAAGGAAGCTGCGGCGTCTTTTCCGAGCGCCGCGCCCGCTTCCCTGACAAGCTGCCAGCCGTTAAAGGCGTCGAGAAAATTTATATAGCCCGGTCTGCCGCTTAATATTTCAACAGGCAGCTCGCCGCCGCCCTCCATATATATGCGCGCCGGCTTCTGATTTGGGTTGCAGCCGTATTTCAGTTGTAATTCTTTCATCACAATCCTCCGTTATTTGTACTTGTTTATGAGTCTTGTTTGCTTTTCGCCCGTTTGCGTATCGCAATAACGCACATAAAGAGAAATTTTATTTTGCTCGTTCAGATTGCCCCAAAGACTGTCCGCAAGCTGATTTATACCGTCGGGTATTTCTACTCTTTTTGGCTCTCCGGTAAAGGTCGGCAGCGGGTTTCCGTCGCCGTTATAGGTATGTATAAAATGACCGAGTCCGCAAAGAGGAGAGTACGAAAACATATAGCGGCTGCATACGCCGCCGTTTTCGTCGCCGCTTTTCAGAATGCTCAGCTTATAGGTGAAATCCTTCCGGCTTTCGTTGTATATGACGCCGCTTATACGCGGGGTGAAGTTTGGGGCGTCCGGCTCGAACGCACGCGTGTCAAGGGCGGCTTCAAAGCTTTTGCCGCTTTCGAGATACGAGTAAACTGTATCGGTCTGGTCGCCGTTTGTTACTATCAGCGTGTCGCCCGATTTTCTGACCGGACAATAGATTATGAGAGAGGGGTCACAAAGCGTCGCCCCTTTATAGGGGAGTATTTTAACGAGGTCGCCTTCTTCCGAAATTATTCTGTTGCGGCTGTTCTCGCTTCTGCCCATAATGAAATACGCGCTGACGGCATACCTTCCGCTTTGACTTTTGCCGAGTATGACGCCTCTGCCGACATAAGGGTTGTCTTTAATAAGCTCTGTGACGTCATAAATCTTATATGTTTCCATCATTTCTCCTCCAACAGTTTTTTGCAGACCTTCTCCGCGGCGAGCGGCAGAATTACCCATTCGGCCTCCCGCATGACTCTTTTTTGCAGCGTTTCGGGCGTGTCGCTTTCGTCCACCCCGACGCTCTTTTGCATAATGATTTTTCCGCCGTCCGTTATCTCGTTTACATAGTGGACGGTAGCTCCCGTCACCTTTACTCCGTAATTCAGCGCGGCTTCGTGAACCTTCAAACCGTAAAAGCCGTCGCCGCAGAAGGACGGTATCAGCGCGGGGTGGACGTTTATAATACGGTTATTAAACTCATCTGTAAAACGCTTTGTAAAGATACGCGTAAAGCCTGCGAGTATGACAAGCCCAACGCTGTTTTCCTTCAATACGGAAATCAGCTCGCCGTCAAATTCTTCACGCGTTTTGTTCTTAGAGACGATAACCGCCGTTTTAACGCCGTTTTCGGCGGCGCGCACAAGCGCGTATGCCTCCGGCTTATTTGAAACGACAAGACAAATTTCGCCGCTTGTAAGTATACTGTTTTTCTGAGCGTCCAAAAGCGCGCCCAAATTTGTTCCGCCGCCCGAAACAAGGACGGCGATTTTGATTTTCAGCATATTATGACTCCCTCGCCGGACTTGACGGCTTCGCCGATAACATACGCGTTCTCGCCGTTCTCTTTAAGCACGGACAAAGCTTTATCCGCGTCAGCCTTGCAGACGACGGCGGTCATGCCGACGCCCATATTATAAGTGTTAAACATATCCTTTTCGGGTATGTTGCCGGTTTTGGCTATAAGTCCGAATATTGGCGGAGTTTTAATGAGCGCTTTATTTATTTTAGCGGAAAACCCCGCGGGCAGACTCCTCGGCACGTTTTCATAGAAACCGCCTCCCGTGATGTGTGACACGGCTTTAACCTTAACGGCGTCAAAAAGAGCGAGCATGGGTTTGACGTATATTTTAGTGGGAGTTAAAAGAGTTTCTCCCAAGCTGACGCCGCCAAGCTCGGGAACGGGGGAGGCAAGGTCGGCGTTTTCAATGCCGAAAACCTTGCGTATAAGCGAAAAGCCGTTGGAATGAACGCCGCTCGACGCAAGCGCAATTATAACGTCGCCCTGTTTTATCGCGCTGCTGTCAAGGATTTTTTGTTTGTCAACAATGCCGACGGCGAAGCCCGCAAGGTCATATTCGTCCGCGCTGTAAAAACCGGGCATTTCGGCTGTTTCTCCGCCTATCAGCGCGCAGCCGGACTGAACGCAGCCCTGCGCGACGCCCGAAACTATTTCGGCAATCCTTTCGGGAATATTTTTGCCTACCGCCAGATAATCGAGGAAAAAGAGCGGCTTAGCACCGCAGCATATGACGTCGTTTACGCACATCGCCACGCAGTCGATGCCCACTGTACAGTGTTTATCAAGCAAAAAGGCGATTTTCAGCTTCGTACCTACGCCATCGGTGCCGCTGACTAAGACAGGCTCTTTATACTCTGAAAATTCTCCCAAAGAAAACATCCCGCCGAAGCCGCCTATATCCGATACCACACCCGAGATTACGGTTGAGGCAATATGTTTTTTTATAAGCTCTACCGCCTTATATCCCGCCGTTATATCGACGCCGGCTTCTTTATAGCTGTCACTGCCGCTTTTCATTTTGTTCCCCTTTCGCTGAGTTTCTTTTCGTATCGCCCTTTCATTTCTTTCAGGTAGTTTTCACCCGGAACCTCTGTCGGATATTCGCCTGTGAAGCAGCCGGCGCAAAAGGTTTTGCATCCGGCGTTGCCCGGTATCAGGGAAACATGCTCAACGCTCAAAAAACCGAGGCTGTCCACACCGATTATCTGCGCTATTTCATCACAGCTGTGTTTCGTCGCTATAAGCACGTCGCGCGATTCGATATCAGTTCCGTAATAACACGAGTGAATAAACGGGGGAGCGGTCACGCGCATATGCACTTCTACCGCTCCTGCTTCGCGCAGCAGCTTTACTATCGTGCCGCTCGTGGTTCCGCGGACAATTGAGTCGTCAATTAAAACGACGCGTTTTCCCCTGACCGTTTCGGAAATCGGGTTGAGCTTTATTTTAACCTTATCCGCGCGCAGCTTCTGGTCGGGTGAAATAAAGGTTCGCGCGATATATTTATTTTTAATGAACCCGAGTCCGTAAGGTATGCCGGACTGTCTTGAATAACCGATAGCGGCGTCTATACCCGAATCGGGAACGCCTATAACGACGTCCGCCTGAACCGGGTGTTCAAGCGCGAGAAACGAACCGGCGCGCTGTCTTGACAGATGCACCGAACAGCCGTCGATAACGGAATCGGGGCGTGCGAAATATATATATTCAAATACGCACAGGGAAGGCTCCGCTTTTTCACAGTTATCCCTTATTGAGCGGATGCTGCCGTTTTCAAAGATTATTATCTCACCCGGGCTGACGTCGCGGATAAGGGAGGCGCCCACGGCGTCGAGCGCGCAGCTTTCGGAGGCTATCGCATAGGAGCCGTCCTCGGTTTTGCCGAAGCACAGCGGTTTGAAACCGTTTTTATCCCGTACGGCAATAAGCTTTGAAGGCGACATCAGAATAAACGAGTACGCGCCGCGCAGTCTGTCCATAGAACGGGAAACGGCTTCCTCAATCGAGCCGCTTATAAGCCTTTCCTTAGTTATAATGTAGGCGATTATTTCAGCGTCTCCCTTTGTGTGAAAGATAGCGCCGTCAAGCTCAAGCTCCTCGCGCAGTCGGAAGTAGTTTGTAAGGCTGCCGTTATGCGATATTGAGAGCTTGCCTTTAATATGGTTCACAACCATAGGCTGGGCGTTTACTCTGTCGGCGTTTTCGGCGCTTGAGTAACGTACATGTCCGATTGCCATATTGCCGTCGCCGAGGTTATTGATTATCTCGCGGGTAAAAACGTCGTTTACTATCCCTGAGTCCTTGTAGGTTCTGAAAACACCGTCGTCATTGACGACAATTCCGCAGCTCTCCTGACCGCGGTGCTGGAGGGCGAACAGCCCGTAATTGACGGACGCCGCAACGTTTGCGCGCTTTTCAGACACTATACCGAATACGCCGCATTCCTCGTGTAATGAACTCATTGTTTATCCTCCGGCTTTGATTTTTTATCCGAGTATTTTTCAAAAACGAGTTTATCCTTTTGAAGTATCCTCTCGGAGTTTTCTTTCCTTAAAGCGGTAAGCCTGCCGTAAAGAGTGTCGTCGCCGACAGCCAATATCTGCGCCGCTAAAAGGGCTGCGTTTTCAGCCGCGTCTATGGCGACTGTGGCGACCGGTATACCGGACGGCATCTGAACAGTGGATAAAAGTGCGTCAATCCCGCCGAGATCGGAGGATTTTATGGGAATACCGATTACGGGCAAAACAGTGCAGGCGGCCAAGGCTCCCGCGAGATGCGCCGCTTTGCCGGCGGCCGCTATAATAACTCCGAAGCCGCGCTCATGTGCCGAAGCGGCGAAAGCCCTTGCTTCGCAGGGCGTTCTATGCGCCGAAAAAATATGTACCTCAAAGGGCACCTTTTGAGCCTTCAAGGTATCAATCGCTTTTTCGACTATCGGCAAATCGCTGTCGCTTCCCATAATTAAGGCAACCTTTTTCATTAAAATCTCTCCTTAAAAATAAGCAGGGCAACCCCTTTAATAAAAGGGATTTGCCCAGACGGTCGGCTTTCTCGGCGCTTTGCTCCCATGTGGTCAGTTCCACTTCCGTCAGTTACAAAACGTCTTTTATCAATTAAATTATACATTAAACACAGGCGTCGGTCAAGCGTGAAAGATGTTTTTCAGCGCGGAAAAGTACACAAAGTTGACCGTAAAACCGTTAAAAAAATTATGAAAGATATATTACTCCAAATCAATGCCGAAGTATTTAAGAAGGAGTTCCTTGCGCATATCCTCATTTTCGATATTAAGCTTATGCTTTCCGTTTTTATCCCAATAGGAAAAAACAGATCCCGATATGGTGTTTTTACCGCCGAAGGGCGAGAGGATTGCAAGCATATCGTCTTTGTTAAAAATAGAGTCGGGATGTTTTTCACAGTAAAAAGACGGCATTATGTAATCGATATCAAGCTGCGGCTCGTCCGTAAACGCGAAGAACCTGTCCCACGCACCTTCATAACACTGGTGTATAACGGTACCGAGAAAGGCGTCCTTTGTAACCTTGTACTGTTCGCCGCCTATCTGCTGCACATCGTTTGTATCAAGCCTTACGGGATATATAGGGCTTATGATGCCGACTCCCGCGTCGCATAGAAAAAGACCGTCGCCGCACTCAGTTTTGAGGACTCTGTGGCGGCGCATGGGTATTGCGCTTTCGCCCTTCAGAAATCTTGCCATACAGTCCGTAACCGTAAAGCCTAACGCGCACAAGAGCGCTCCGAAAGCGCCGTTTAGCTCAAAGCAATAGCCTCCGCGCCGCTTTAAGACTATTTTTTCAAAAAGGCTCTCGCGGTCAAGCATAATCGGCTTTTTTTCCGTAATGTCGATATTTTCATAGGGAACGCTCAGAAAATGCCTGTACTGAAGCTGACAAAGAGTCTTATAATCATTTTTCGGCTCGCCCTCAAAGCCTATGCGTTTTAAGTAAAGCTCCGTATTCATATAATACCTCGATTTTGATTTTTGCCGCTCTGACAGCTACAATCCTACCATTAAAAACAGCGGTTGTAAATATTAATGTTGCTTTTAAGTTGAATTTAGCTGTATAATATAACAAAGGAGAGGCGAGCCCTCCTGTTGTTTACGGCTTACATCGCGCAATTTATAAAAAAGGAGTTTTCGTTATGAATGATATAATTTACGGCGTTCAGCTTTACACTTTCAGAAAGCTTATGAAAACGCCCGCCGAAGCCGAGAAAGTTTTGAGCGGCATAGCAAAGCTCGGTTCAAAGACCGTTCAGATATCGGGGGTATGTGAAATGCCCGCGAAAAGGCTGCGAGAGCTGGCTGACGAAAACGGCATGAGCATATGCGGGACGCATTCGCCTTTTAACAGGATTACGGATGATACAAACGCTTTAGCCGAAGAACATTTGATAATGGGCTGCGACAGTGTGGGACTCGGTATGATGCCCGTCAAATATTTAACGGGCGCCGACGGGATCAAGCGGTTCTGTGAAATCGCGAATACGGTTTGCGAAAAACTTAAACCCTACGGTTTGAAATTCGGGTACCATAACCATTTCAGGGAGCTTAAAATGATTGGGGATAAAGTCATCCTCGACACGCTCGCGGAAGAGGTTGCCGATATGCAGATAATACTTGACACATATTGGGTCAAATTCGCGGGAAGCGACCCTGTGGAGTATTTAAGCAAATACGCCGGAAGACTCGATTTAATACATTTAAAAGATTTCAGAAAAGGCAAAGTATTCAAGCATATCGCCGATGTCGGCAGCGGAAGCCTTGATTGGAGCGCGATAATCGAAGCCGCGAAAAAATCCGGCACAAAATATGCCGTTATAGAACACGACACGACAAAGGAGCCGTATCGGACAATTGAAAAAAGCTTGAATTTTATAAATACGGTAGATAAAAATTAAGCCGCAGGTTTTCGTTCTCACCTGATGACACCATATAATGCTAACAGTAAAACGCCTGTATTCAGGATTAGAAACAACGGTACGAGAACGCGAAATTTCTTGTGCCTTGTTTTATGCCTGAACAAAAACATAGCGAAAAAAGCTCCTATACCTCCCGCAAACGCGAAAAAGAGAAGAGCGCGTTCACTTATACGCAGACTGACTTTACCTGTTTTGGAGGCAAGTTTATCATACGCAAACAGCAAAAAAGAAAGCCCGTTTGCGGCAAATAGGGTATAAAAAAGCAAAACGCGGTCAGAGGGCATAATATCACCTTTAATTGCATTTTAACACGCCGTATGATAAAATACAAATCCTATTTATGAAAGGATGTAACCGTATGGGGAAATTCGATAAAACGCTTATAGCGAGCGACTTTGACGGAACATTGAAAGACGACACCGGCGAAATATCAACCGAGGTGCGAAAGGCAATCGCGTATTATATAGAGCAGGGAGGATATTTTACCGTATGTACCGGCAGGTCTTACCTCGGCTTTCATATGTATGACCCCTCGTATATAAACGCTCCCGTACTGCTTGCCAACGGCGCGCTGGCATATGATTACGCTAAAGGGCAAATCGCTTTTTTAGACGGTATCGGCGAGGAGGGCATTCCCGTTTTGCGCGCTGTACGCGACCGCTTTCCGGGGGCGTCGATAGAGATGTACGCTTTTGACGCCACCTTCGCCATTCATCTGACAGGCGACACCGAGCGGCATTTTACAAGCCAGAAAATACCGTTTGTAACAGTGGACGACCCTTCGCAGGCAAAACGCCCTTGGTCAAAGGTTATGATAGGCTGCCACGAGTGCGGGGACGACTCCGCCAAAATCCAGAGGTTTCTTAAAGAGAATTATGACGACCCGTCCTTTTTACCGACTACGGGAAGCTTTATCGAGGTAATGAAAAAGGGCGTGGATAAGGGCAGCGGATTGCTGAAACTCGCAAAATGCCTTTCTGTGCCGCGCGAACGGTGCTATGCCGTGGGCGACGGCTACAACGACCTCGAAATGCTGACGGCCGCCGCAGCGGGGTTTGTTCCAAAAAGCGGAGGACCCGAAGCGCTCGCGGCGGCGGCATATATTGTCCGCTCGCATAACGACGGCGCCGTCGCGCACGTTATAGAGATATTGGACGGGATGGCAGGGTGATTTTTCAATGAAAAATGAACAATGAACAGTACAAATATGCGGCGCAAATTTTTTGCCGCTTTTATACTGTCCGTTATTGCAATGTTCACTGTTCATTGTTCACTGCGGCTTAAGCCGCATATTTGGCCCGCTTGGAGGGACTCGAACCCCCGATCTTCAGAATCGGAATCTGCTGCGTTATCCGTACTGCGCCACAAGCGGATATAAACGCCTTTCGGCGTTATTTTTTTATAAATTTTTTTATCAGTACGCCTGAAACCGTTACGGCGGCGGCGCCTCCTATAATATAGGACGCCCAATGCATATTGACGCTTTGCCTGTCTGTAACGCGTTTCATAATC
>CAZQXZ010000068.1:0-480 GCA_964597515.1 uncultured Eubacteriales bacterium
ACGAAAGCTCTTCGGGGCAGATAATATACGCTTATTTTACAGCGTCTTTGAGAGCTTTGCCTGCCTTAAATCCGGGAACCTTAGATGCCGGAATATTGATCTTCTCCTTTGTGCGGGGGTTAAGACCTTCCTTGGCGGCGCGCTCGCGAACCGAAAAGGTTCCAAATCCTACGAGCTGAACCTTATCTCCGTTTTTGAGGGCTTCGGTGATACTGTCAAATACCGCATTGATGGCCGCGTCCGCGTCCTTCTTTGAAAAACCTGCTTTTGCAACTTCGTTTACAAGATCTGTCTTATTCATTTTTTTCCTCCATTTTCTAATTTTTTATCCCAAAGGATTTGCATGGCAAATCACTTATTATGGACTTTAACATCCTCCCAGAGCCTGTCCAGCTCCTGTAAGGGCATCGACTTCATATCGAGTCCCCGCTTTATGGCAAGGCGTTCAACCGCCGTAAATCTTTTAATAAATTTATCCGT
>CAZQXZ010000068.1:490-10998 GCA_964597515.1 uncultured Eubacteriales bacterium
TTTCGGCGTCCACGGAGCAAAACCGCGCCACGTTTACGACTGAAAACAAAAGGTCGCCAAGCTCGTCAAGTATTCTTTCGCCGTCGCCTTTTGACAGAGCTTCTTTAAGTTCCTCGCTCTCTTCGGCAACCTTGTCAAAAGCCCCGTCTGCACTGTCCCAGTCAAACCCTGCCTTTTTGGCCTTTTCCTGAACCTTCTGGCTCTTCATAAGAGCCGGGTATACATCGGGTATCTTCGCCATTGCCTCGCTTTGACTCGATATACCCTTTGTTTTGCGTTTTATGGTGTCCCAGTTCTCGAGTACCTCGCCGCTGGAGCTGACCGAAGTGTCAGAAAAAACGTGCGGATGCCGGACAATAAGCTTCTTGCATATCCCGTCCGAAACGTCGGAAAACGAAAACCCGCCTGACTCCTCTTCCATTCGCGCGTGAAAAACAACCTGCAAAAGGACGTCGCCCAACTCTTCTTCCAGAAGCTTTGTATCCGAATTGTCGATAGCTTCAAGAACCTCGTATGTCTCTTCAAGGAAATTGTGCCTTATCGACTTATGAGTCTGTTCTCTGTCCCACGGGCAGCCGCTTTGGGAACGGAGAATTTTCATAATCTCCAAAAGGTCCCCGATTTCGTATCTGTCCTTCAGCTTAAAATCAGCGGACATTTTATCCCTTTCATCTTCCCATGCCATATTTTACCCCAACAATCTAAATTTTTCAAGTGTTTTAGCAATTTTTTCTCCCTTAGGCAGCATCATTATATCATCTTTTTCAATTATTTTCATTAAAAACACAAAAATAATATAAACTGCGGCGGCAACTCCTATTGAAAGCAGGCAGGAGAGCGAGCTGCCGCTCAGTCTTGACTCTGGATTTCCGAACGTTAAAACGCGCGAAAATAGTCCGTATGAGGCGTATGCCGCGCCGCCGCAGAAGAGAGAGGCCGTAAACGGCTTCAAGAAAACGGAGACGAATTTAAGCTTTATTTTCGCACTCTTAACCAAAACCGCTAAATTGATGACGACATTTATAATATAGAACGCGGCGGTGCCGATAAGCGCCCCGTATATGTTAAGGTTTGGGATAGTAACGAAAAGAAAATTTAAAACGATTTTTACGGCGCAAGACAAAGCCATAACCTTTGCCGGAACAGACGCCCTGCCGATAGCCTGAAGCATATTCGTCACAGGGGCGCACAGTGCAAGGAAAATCATCATCGCGCCGTAGCCCGCGAGTATGTTCGCGGTAATCGGTATGGACGACTCCGAATTCGTCCCCTTATACATAAGCTCCAATATCGGTTCGGAGAGTACGACGAAGCCGACGCCGGACGGAAAGGCTATGAGCGACGTTATTCTGATAACCGTGGACGCGGCGTTTTGAACGCCGGCAGTATTTTTCTTCGCCCACGCCGCCGATATAACCGGTATGGCGCTTATTCCGAGCATCATCGTAACGGTCGGAATAAGGTTTCTGAAATCCATTGCCGTGTCAAACGCCCCGTACAAATAGCTTTTTATCCCTTCGTCGAGAACGCCTCCCGCCGAAAGGCACTCTCTGTACATCTCTTTTATTACGCCGAGATAGTCGCGCACTACGCCGTTTAAGATGTTCTGAACCATCCAAGCGTCGATAAGGTTTGTCATATTGAGTACCAGAGCGCTTATCGCCGAAGGAAAGGCAATCGCGAAAATTTCCTTGATAATCTCCCTTCTGCCGGAGGGCTGCGGAGAGTTTAACAGCATCTGAGGGGTTATGCCGTCCCCCTTTATCCTGTGGCGCAAAATCGCGTACAGCATGGAGACAGCGGTACCTAACGTAACCCCAAATATCGCTGCGGCGGCGACATACGGATAAATAACAGATTCCGCTTGCGTTATGCTCTCCGCCGGCACGCCGAAAACGACGCCGCTGTTCTGAAACTGCGCAAGACCCATTCTCTGTGCCAAGAACGCGAGTATAAGACCGAAAACAAGCTTGCCCGAGGCCTCCAAAATCTCCGTCACCGCCGTGGGTACCATATTGTTAAGACCCGCATAGTATCCCCTGTATGTAGATACCACACAGCAGAATAAAATCGAGGGCGCTATCATAAAAAGCGAAAGCAGCGTTTTGGGGGAGTTGATTGAAAGCGCCCAGTCCATACTCGTGTACGGATATGCTATCAGCAGCAAAACAGCGGTGCCTATAACGCCTAACAGAAAATAGGCGGGAAGCGTTACCTTGAATACCTGCCTTACGTCGCGGTACCTTCCCAAAGCGCAGTTTTTTGAAACGAGCCGGGAAACGGCGACGGGCAGTCCCGCCATCGAAATAGCGTAAATCGGAGTGTAAATGTTATATGCGGAAGCGAAATAGCCTCTGCCATAGGCTCCTAAAATACCCGTCAGCGGAATTTTATAAACCGCGCCGATTACCTTTACCAAAGCCGTGGCTATTACAAGGATAATCGCTCCGTTTAACAGTGATTGCTTCTTTTCGGCAGCCAATATAATGCCTCCTAATCTTAAGGTTAGGGGAGTTGAACCCAATACGGTTTTGAAAGCCGTCTTTCCGCCAATACCGCGTTAAAAATTCTCGGAATACGAAAGTATTCCTGCGATTTTCGCCTTGTCTTGACGAAAATCCGTGCTTTCAAAACTGCGCGCACCTGAAACGCAAAGGATTTCGTGCAGTCGGGTGTTTCTCCGGCGATAGGCATACTGCCGTATGGCAAGACGGAAAACGCCCGAGGGTGCGGAAGATTTTGTGTTTCAGGCGTATCGGGTTCGGCTCCCCTAACCTTCACCGAGGAATTCTCTCAAAAGAGAGTCGCCTGGTACGAGCGACGCGTCCATTTCGGGAAACCTTGAAAGGCTTCTTATCAGCCTTTCGGCGTCCTTATAGTGCGGCGAGTCCTTGCCAATCTCTCTGAGCAAAGGCAGCGCCTTTTCCTTGAACACACATGTTTCGTACAGATGAATAGTGTTTATCTTTACATCGGCGTTTTCCTTATACGGAAAAAGGTATAAATCCTCTCCGCGGCAGACGGTTTTCCACAGCTCATAAGTGTTTTCGGGCGAGCTGCCTCTAAAACGGTAATCGCGGATTAGGCGTCTCACAAAGCGCATATTGCGCTTGTTGAGCACTATGCCGCCTCTGCTGTCGTAAATTCTGTTTGAGACGTTTATATATATTTTATAAAGCTTATCCTGCACAAGGCTGTCTGTAATAACAGGGTTGAGCGCGTGAAGCCCTTCGACAATTATCACGTCGCGCGGCAAGACCGTAAGCCTTTTTAGCATGGGTTTTCTCGTCCCCGATACAAAATCGTATTCCGGAAGGTCCGCCTCCCCTTTTGTCACCAAATCGGACAGCGTCCGCGTTAAAAACGGCAGGTCAAGCGCTTCGACCGATTCAAAGTCCAAGGTTCCGTCATTCAAGCGCGGCGAGTCGTGACGGTTCTTATAAAAATCGTCGAGCGAAATCGTGTAACAGCTGTGCCCGTACGCCCCGACAGCCGCTTTGAGTCTTTTCGCGGTAGTCGTCTTCCCCGCCGAGGAAGGACCCGCAAGCATCACTATTTCGCTGACCTTTGTCTCGTCAATTTTCCGCGCGACAGAGTCGATAATCATATTGTATCTTTTCTCGCACATATCGCAAAACTCCGCCGGCTCGCTCTGCGCCATTTCCTTTATATACTCAAACGTGTTGTTTATTTTTGCCATCTGCCGTCTCCTTGTATAAAATATGTGCCGCAGAACTCAGATATTCTGTTCTTGCGCGCGAGCACTTCCTCAAAACGCGAAATATATTCATAAGGGTACTTGAAATTGTACACTCTCTCTATATATGACCCGTAAGGCTCTTTGAGCTTTGTTACGGCGCCCGCGCCCACGGCGAGGACGCTGTGGCACTCCTCCATCATAAAGACGTTGTACAGGCACTCCTTGCCCGCCTTTGCCCAACCGACGTTTTCAAAATTGCCCGAGGATTTACTTTGACGGTACATATAATAAGGCTTGTATGCGGCTCCCCTTAACAGCGTTTCAGCCAATTCGAGCATACGGCGGGTAAACGGCGCGTTTTGTAATATTTCAAGCTTATCGGCGGCAAGAGCGGAAGAACGCTTTTTTGCGAGCGTGTGGACGGTCACACTTTCAAATCCCATCTCTATTGCCGTTTTAACGCTTCTTTCAAAGCCCTCCGGCGTATCTCCCGGCAAAGCGGCTATAAGGTCGGCGTTGACGCTTTCAAAGCCCGCTTCCCGCACGAGAGCGTAGGCTTGCGCGCTTTGGGCGCCCGTATGGCGCCTCCCTATATTGTTAAGCACTTCGTCGCTGAAGGTCTGCGGATTTATGCAAACTCTCGAAACGCCGTACTTTTTAAGCGTGTGCAGCTTTTCCTTTGTTACGGTATCGGGGCGCCCGGCTTCCACTGTATACTCGCGCACCGTTTTCAAGTCAAAGCTCTCCCCGACAGCTTCAAAAATATCGCTTAAAAGAGGAGAGTCCAACACGGTGGGCGTGCCGCCGCCCCAATAAACGCTTTCGAGTCTAAGCCCGTTTTCAGCGGCGATTTTCCCCGTAAGCTTTATTTCCTCGCACATCAAATCCACATATCGCGGTATGCTTTTTTTCAAAGCGGGAGACGATACCGAATGTGATACAAACGAGCAGTACGAACACCTTGACGGGCAAAACGGAATTGAAATATACAGACTGAACGATTTAGGAGAGGAAAGGGCTACAATTTTTTCCTGTGCCGAAGCCACCTCAAGTGCGAGCCTTGCTTTCTTGCGGGAAACATACAGCTCGTTCTCAAAATAATCCAAAGCCGCCTTATCCCCGAGGCTTTTTTTCAAAGAACCCATAAGTTTGCCCGGTCTTACGCCCGTAAGAATACCCCACTCGGGGCGGTACTTAAACTCCGCGCACAAGAGCTCAAACAGCGCGGCGGCGAGAATTCTCTCCGCGCCCGCGTCCGCGTCCTCCTTTGGAAGCGGCTTTTCAAGCTCCGTTTCACTCCCGCTTATGTTAAGGCGCGCAAATACGCGGCGGTTTTTCTCGTCATAACCCGCAACCGCATATGGAATTTCAGGCTCTTTTCGAAGCTCCTTAATAACCGTTATCTTCCCGTCCGGCATAAAAAGCCTTACCGTATTTTCGAGTTCATAATAAAAGCCGTTGTCTATGCAGTATAAGTTCATCTTTCCGCAAAAAACCTGTTTCTGATAAATCTGTTTCTTTTTCTCTCGTCGCCTATGGAAGTGCTCTTATTATGACCGGGATATACGATATATTCGTCGTCAAGCAGCATAAGCCTGTCCACCGAGGCGCTCAATTCCTCAAAGCTGCCTCCGCTGAGGTCGGTTCTGCCGGCGGTGCGGTAAAACAGCGTGTCGCCTGTTATCACAAATTTGTCGTCCGGCGAGGTAAAGCATACCCCGCCCTTTGAGTGACCCGGCGTCGCGATTACTTCAAGGCTTGCGCCGCCTATTTCCAGCCGGTCGCCGCCCTTTAAGAGGAAATCCTCCTGAATTGTCTCAAACACGTCGGCATAAGCCTCTCCTAACTGGTTATGCTCCACGCTTTTAAGGCACATAACGTCCGGCTCGCCAATGGCGATTAGCGCGTCCGGAAAATGTTTTTTCAGCCCGTTGACGCCTAAGATATGGTCAAAGTGACCGTGTGTCATCAGAATATATTTAAGCTTTTTTACGCCTGACTCGTAAATCAGAGATATGAGGTCTTTGTTGAATTCCCCGGGGTCAACCGCGGCGCCCTCGCCCGATTGCGGGTCGCATAAAACATAACAGTTAGCCAAATACGTGCCAAGCGGGATTTTGTTTACAGTCATTTATTTTCTCCTCCAGATTTCGGTGTCATAAATAATAGTTACAGGTCCGTCATTGACGAGGAAAACGTCCATATGCGCGCCGAAAACACCTTTTTCAACCTCTATGCCGTTTGCCGAAAGCTCTTCGCAGTATTTCTCATACAGAAGCCGCGCCTCATTCGGCAAGGCGCCGGGCGTAAAGGACGGGCGGTTGCCCTTTTTAACGTCGGCGCATAAAGTGAACTGCGATACGGCAAGCACTTTCCCCGCGACGTCCGAAAGGTTCAAGTTCATTTTGCCCGCTTCATCCTCAAACACGCGCAAAGAAGCCGTTTTTTTCGCAAGTAAAACAGCTTCGTCACAGGTATCCTCGTCCATAACCCCAAGCAGGACGAGAAATCCCTTGCCTATTTCGCCGACCGTTTTGCCGCCGACGCTCACCCTGCTCTCTGTTACTCTTTGGATGACAGCTCTCATTTATTATTTCCGCCGTCCGGTTTGTCCGGGTCGACGAATTTATAGTCAACCTCCTGCGCGCCGTCGCTTTTCTCGTCCTTTTCGGGAACTACCGCGGAAATCGCAAAGTAAACAACCAGCGCGGGAACGCCAACCGAAACCAGCGCCGCGAGTACCGCCACTATGCGGATAATCGTGGGGTCTGTGCCGAGATATTCCCCGACGCCTCCACAAAGACCGGTCAGCTTCCTATCTTCCTTTGAGCGGTAAAGTTTCTTTCCCATTTGCAAAACCTCCCTTTTAATTTTTAAATCTTTCAACAGAGATAACGCCGTCTATTTTCTCCATCCTCTGCATTACGCCCGCAAGCTGCTCGACGCTGTTTACGGTCAGCGTAATATAGATATATAGCGTGCCGTCCTTGTTTTCCCGCGTATTCACGGCGTTTATAAAAACCCTCATATTGGCTAACAGCCCCGATATGTCCGCCATCAAAGCCACTCTTGACACGCATAAAATTGAGAGCGACGCCTTAAAGCTCTCCTTAACCGTTTTATCCCAGAATACGTTAATCCATCTTTCGGGCTCGGCGCTTAAACTTATATTGCCCGGGACATTCGCGCAGTCGCGCTTGTGTACCGAAACGCCGTGACCGCGCGTGATAAAGCCTATTATATTGTCGCCCGGAATTGGGTTGCAGCAGCGCGACAGCTTAACAAGGCAATTGTCTATGCCCTCGACGATAACGCCCTCGCTTGTAGTTTGTGTCTTTCGCTGAGTCGTTTCAATGGCGACGGGACTCTCGACAGCAGCAATACGGTGATATTCTTCCCGCAAAAACGGCATAATACGGGTGATAGGAATTCCGCCGTAACCGACGGCGGCGAAGAAATCCTGCGCGTTGTTGCACCTCTGGCGTTCGACAAGCTTATCCAGCAGCTCGCCGAACTGCTCGTCGGTAAAGCGGATTTTGCTTCTCTTGAGCTCTCTTTCAAGCTGCTGCTTGCCCTCGACGATATTTTCCTCGCGCTTTTCGCGCTTGAACCAGTTACGGATTTTGCTGCGCGCCTCGCTCGTTTTTACGATATTGAGCCAGTCCCTGCTCGGACCCTTGCCCTGCTGTGAGGAGGTTAACACCTCGACAATCTCGCCCGACTCCACCTGATAATCAATAGGAACTATCCTGCCGTTCACCTTTGCGCCTACCATCTTGTTGCCGACCGCCGAGTGAATGGCGTAGGCAAAATCTATAACGGTCGCGCCTAACGGGAGATTGACGACGTCGCCCTTGGGCGTAAACACGAAAACCTCGTCCGGAACCAGGTCGCTTTTAATTGTGCGGACTATGTCCTCTATATCGTCGGCGTCCTGTTGCGAGTCAAGGAGCTGCCTTATCCATTTGAGCCTTTCCTCAAACCGCTCCGTGCCGCCCAACCCTAACTTATACTTCCAGTGCGCCGCTATACCGTACTCCGCTGTTATATGCATATCGCGCGTGCGTATCTGCACCTCGAAGGGTATGCCCTCCTTGCCTATGACGGTAGTGTGCAGCGATTGGTACATATTCGGCTTTGGTGTCGAGATATAATCCTTAAATCTGCCCGGAATAGGACGGAACATATCGTGGATAACGCCTAAGCAGTCATAGCACTCAATGACGTTGTCCACTATCATTCTTATGGCGTAAATGTCGTAAATCTCGTCAAAATCACGGTTTTGCATATACATCTTGCGGTATATGCCGTGGACGCTCTTTATTCGCCCCTCAATCTGCACGTTTTGGACTACCGTCTTTACCCTTTCAAGAATAGTGCACTTCGTCTTTTCAAGAAAATCCCTATGCGTCTGGCTTTGCGCGCTTAATGAATTCTCAATCTCCTTATACGCGACGGGGTCAAGAAAACCTATCGCTCTGTCCTCAAGCTCCTCCTTCATCGCCCGTATACCGAGCCTGTGAGCTATCGGAGCGTAAATTTCAAGCGTTTCAAGCGCCTTGTCGCGCCTCTTTTGCTCATCGACATAACTCAGAGTTCTGATATTATGGAGTCTGTCCGCAAGCTTTACGATAATTACGCGTATATCCTCGGACATAGCAAGAAGCATTTTCCTGATATTTTCCGCCTGCTGCTCCTCTTTGGTGTGCAGCGGCACCTTTTCAAGCTTCGTAACGCCGTCTACGAGCGCCGCTATTTCCTTGCCGAAAAGCGACCTTACTTCCGAAAGGGAAATAGACGTGTCCTCAACCGTATCGTGCAGCAGCGCCGCGACTATCGACTGGTAGTCCATCCCGAAATTTAACAGTATGGAGGCGACGGCTATCGGATGAATTATATACGGCTCGCCGGAGCTGCGCTTCTGGTCGGCGTGGGCTGCCTTGGCAGTCCTGAACGCCTTTTCAATCAGCGCAGTCTCTTCCTCGGAAAATAAGTTTTTTGCGGTATTCCGGAATTCGGAATACAACTCCTCCACATTGTAATTTTCCATTGTCACGCCCCCTTAAGAGACGACAGTATGCGCGAGCGGTTCAAGTCCGCTTTTACGCCGTATACGGGAACCGCCTTTTTACTGTCTGCCGTATATTCTATGAGTGACAGCTCAAAAAAGACATCGAGCGCGACGCTTACCGCCGCCGCGCGGGACGGTTCGAGAGCGAGCCTTTTACAGAGCAGCTCGGCGTCCAAAAAGCTGCCGTCCCCGCTTTTTATGTGCCTGTACAGATTTTCCTGAAGCTCCCTGTCGGGTTTCAGCTTCAGCCGCCCCTCAAGCGAAAGGCTCTCGCCCCTCTTAAATCTCTCATAAAGGTCCTTGCATTTCAGCGCTTCCTCATCGTCGGCGCCTGCGAAACGGATATTTTTGACGTGAACGCTCAATTTGTTTTCACCCATATATTCGCTCTTGTCAAGCCTTACCGCAAGGTCTACAAAATCCCCGCGGCAGTACATAAACTCGTCGGCGCTCACACCGAAAAACATAGCTGTGACATTCGAGCCGCCCTTTTGAAGGTTCAGCTTTATATGCCTGCCGTTACCCACGGGCTGAATATTGACAATCTGCATATTGAAAAGCCCGAACAGCGGCGGATGATTGCCCGCCCCGTAAGGTTCAAGCAAATCCAACGCGCCGAGCAGTTCAAGCTTCAAGGAAGCCGGATTGATTTTGCAATCAATATTCAGCGTAGGAAACGACGGTTCGTTTTGTGCCGCGTACTCATTGATTTTACGCCTGAACAGCTCAATATTTTCAGAAGGCAGACTCATTCCCGCGGCAAGGTTATGACCGCCGAACCTGTCAAGCGCGGCGCTTACCGCCGAGAGCGCTTCGTACAGCGAAAAGCCGCCGGTACTGCGTCCCGAGCCCTTGGCGGAGGCTCCGTCGCGTGAAATCACAATCACCGGTTTGCCGAACATATCACAAAGATGCGACGCCACGATGCCTATAACGCCCTGATGCCAGTTTTCGCCGTCAACCACTATAACGCGCTCATATCCTATAGCGGGATTTTCGGTTATCTGCCTTAAAGCCGCCCGCTCTATATCGCTTTCCTCTTTCTTGCGCAAGTCGTTCGCGGCGCAAATCTCCCCGCTTAAAATGTCCGCCTCTTCAAGCGAGGATGTGACGAGAAGCCTTAACGCCCTGTGTGCACAGCCCATTCTGCCTGCGGCGTTTATTCTCGGCGCGAGCGTAAACGCCGCCGAGATTGAGGTCGTTTTGCGCCCGTCCAGTCCCGCGGCGGCTTTAAGCGCTTTGAGCCCTATTCTTTCCCGACTGTTGATGTGCTCTATGCCCCGCCTTACAAGGACTCTGTTTTCCCCTTTAAGCGCGACAATATCCGCTATGGTTCCGAGGGCTATGATATCCGAGTATTCCCCTAGTATTTTTTCGCAGTCACAGTCCTCCAGCGCGCACACAAGCTTAAACGCCACTCCTACGCCCGCCCAGTCCTTAAAATTGCCGGCATAATCCTCCCTGTGCGGGTCTACCACCGCGAGCGCGTCCGGAAGAACGCCGCCCGGGCGGTGATGGTCTGTTATAACCGTCTCAATCCCAAGCTCCTTCGCGTACTTTACCTCCCCGTCCGCGCTTATTCCGTTATCCACCGTTATGATAAACTGAGTTCCCCTGTTTTTTAAAAACGCAATCGCGTCGCGGTTCATCCCGTATCCCTCAACCGCCCTGTCGGGAATGTAAAAATCAACGTTCGCACCCTTCGATTTTAGGTACATATATAAAAGCGCCGTCGCG
>CAZQXZ010000069.1:0-763 GCA_964597515.1 uncultured Eubacteriales bacterium
TCTTAGTCCCCACAACCATTCTTGCCCTGCAACACTATCAGACAATCCTAAAACGCTTCGACGGATTTCCCGTAACCGTAGAAATGATTTCACGGTTCAGAACGCCGAAGGAGCAAACAAAAATTCTCAAGGATTTAAGGCTGGGAAAAATTGATTTGCTTGTGGGAACGCACCGCCTGATTTCAAAGGACGTAAAATTCAGAGATTTGGGGCTGCTAATCGTCGATGAGGAACAGCGTTTCGGCGTCGCGCAGAAGGAGCGTCTCAAAGAACTTTTCCCTGTTGTGGACAACCTGACTCTTACGGCGACGCCTATACCGAGAACGCTCAATATGGCGATGTCGGGAATACGCGATATGTCTATAATCGAGGAGGCGCCCAACGACCGTTTCCCTGTCCAGACATATGTTCTTGAATATGACAGGGGTATTCTGCACGAGGCGATTAAAAAGGAGCTGCGGCGCGGCGGACAGGTCTATTACCTTCATAACCGCGTCGAAACAATTGACAGGGCGGCTGCCGGAATTAAAGAGGATATACCCGAAGCAAACGTCGCGGTAGGTCACGGGAAAATGAGCGAGGAGGAGCTGAGTGCAGTATGGCGCTCGCTTTTAGAGGGTGAAACGGACATTCTCGTCTGTACGACGATAATAGAAACGGGCGTTGATGTCCCCAACGTCAATACGCTTATCATTGAGGACGCCGATAATATGGGTCTTTCACAGCTTCACCAGCTTCGCGGCAGGGTCGGGCGCAGCTCGCG
>CAZQXZ010000069.1:773-10858 GCA_964597515.1 uncultured Eubacteriales bacterium
GCGCCTTCGCATATTTCACCTTCCGCCGCAACAAGGAGCTCAATGAAACGGCGTCGCGCAGATTGCAGGCGATAAGGGAGTATACGCAATTCGGCTCCGGATTTAAAATAGCTATGCGCGATATGGAGATAAGGGGCGCGGGAAACCTTTTAGGCGCTCAGCAGCACGGTCATCTTGAATCTGTCGGTTATGATATGTATATGAAGCTTTTAGTCGAGGCTATCAGCGAGGAAAAGGGTGAAAAGCCCAAAAGAGCGCATAAGGAATGTCTTGTCGATATTCAGATTGACGCGCACATTCCCGAGAATTATATTGAAAGCCTTGCACAGCGCATATCCGTTTACAAGAGGATAGCCGACATTGAAAACGACGAGGACGCCCTTGACGTCACCGACGAGCTTATTGACCGCTTCGGCGAGCCTCCCGCCTCGGTGTCGGGACTTATACAGATATCGCTGCTGCGAAACACCGCCTGTTCGCTCGGTATATTTGAAATCGGTCAAAAGGGTCATAATATACTGCTTTATCAGCGCGACATAGATATGGGTATGGTATCCGCCTTAGGCAGAGCTTTGCGCGGGAGAATTCTCGTATCTGCCGGTGCGAAGCCGTATATATCCGTAAAAAAACTTCAAAACCAGTCCCCTCTTGACGTTATAAACGAAGCTTTAAATATAATGAAAGACAGGCAGACCGATAAGGAGCGTGTTGTGATATGAATTATAAATTTAGGACGAGCGGAGTCTGTTCAAGGTCTGTTTCCTTTGACCTTGAAGGCGATACCGTTAAAAACGTATCTTATGAGGGCGGCTGCAATGGAAATCTGCAAGCCATAGCGAGGCTTGTGGAGGGCAAAAACGCGAAAGACGTGATTGACATCTTCGCGGGTATCAGGTGCGGCTATAAGCCGACGTCCTGCCCCGACCAACTTTCAAAGGCTCTTGAATGCGCTTTGGAGAAAGGAGAAGAGAAATGAAGCTTCTGTTTCTTATCGCGGACGCCGACGAGTTTGAACCGCTTTTAGCCAACCTTGAAGCCGTTGACAGCACAACCGGCAAGTTTTTCGGTCTCCCCTGCTCCCGTTTCAGCGTATCCGACAAGGAAGTTCTTGTACTGTGTACATATATGGGCAAGGTAAACTCCGCGTTCGCCTGCACGCTCGCCCTCGCAAAGGAAAGCTTTGACGCGGTTTTTTGCATAGGCTATTCGGGAGCGGTCTTTGGTCTGAGAAAAAATGATATCATAGCCGGAGAAAGCTGCGTCGAGTGTGATTTTGACCTCACGCCCATAGGGTATTTGCCCGGCGAAAAGGCAAAGGGCAAAAAATATGTGTTTGAAGCCGATGAAAAGCTTTTAAGCCTCGCTAAAAACACCGTAGCCGGCATTAAGACGGGAAGACTCGGCACGGGCGACTTCTTCCTTACCGACCCTGTTAAGCGTGATTATTACAGGGAAACCTTCAAAATAAGCGCGTTTGATATGGAAAGCGGAGCCGCCGCAAGCGTTTGCGATACGCTTCGTGTCCCTTTTCTTTCCGTCAGAAAAATATCAGACGGCGCAGATGACGCCGCGTCGTCCGAATACCGTGAGAGTCTGTTAAATACCGACGAAGCTTTCAGCGATATTCTGCTCTCGCTCGTCAAATCTATATGAAGCGCAGCTTTCCCGAAGAGCTGTTCAAAAGGACGCGAAAAGCGCCACTCCCCGCGGCAACGCCGGTTTAGTTAACTAAATCATTTTATGCCAAAAGGCGCGCCTTTGTAACTGTTAAAAGAGCTCGTTAATGAAAAACTCGGACAAATCGTCATTTTTTAAATAAAATAAAAGGGCAAATCAGTAAAAAGTATTGCATTTTATTTTTATCAATGCTATAATTCCAAAGCCTGTAATATATGGGCAGAACTCACGCGCGGGAGATTTGGCGCGCCGGTGCATATTGTTTATGCGGCATGTCGGAGTTGATACCGTGCGGCGGTTTAACAAAAGGAGGAAAATTTATGTCAGTAGTATCCATGAAGCAATTACTTGAAGCGGGCGTACATTTCGGTCATCAGACAAGGAGATGGAACCCGAAAATGGCTCAGTATATCTTTACCGAGCGCAACGGCATCTATATCATTGACCTGCAAAAAACCGTAAAGAAGCTTGAAGAGGCTTACGCGTTTGTCAATCAGTTGGCGATGGAAAACGGAGAAATCCTTTTCGTCGGCACAAAGAAGCAGGCGCAGGACTCCATCAAGGAAGAGGCGCAGCGCTGCGAAATGTCATATGTCAACGCCCGCTGGCTCGGCGGTATGCTTACAAATTTCAACACCATTCAGCGCAGAATAAAAAGGCTTGCCCAGCTTAAAACTATGGAAGAGGACGGCACCTTTGACCTGCTTCCCAAAAAAGAAGTTATAAAGCTCAACCTCGAAAGAGATAAGCTCGAAAAATTTTTAGGCGGCATCACGGAAATGAAAAAAAAGCCTGCCGCTATGTTTATAGTCGACCCGCGCAAGGAAAGAATTGCGGTTCTTGAAGCAAAAAAACTTAACATTCCGATAGTGGCTATTGTCGATACTAACTGCGATCCCGATGAAATCGATTACGTTATTCCGGGGAACGACGACGCCATCCGTGCCGTAAAGCTCATAGCGGGAGCTATGGCGGACGCCGTTATAGCCGGCAGGCAGGGTGAGCAGACTGTTCCCGCCGCTGCCGAAAGCGTTGACGGCTCCGGTGAAAACACTGACCCGTCAGTCACAAACGACGCCGAACCGGCACAGGCTGAATAAATTATTACCAGGGAAAGGATTTTTAATTATGGCTTTTACGGCAAAAGACGTTCAGGCTCTGAGAGAGGCTACGGGCGTAGGTATGATGGATTGTAAAAGGGCTCTTGTCGAATCTGACGGCGATATGGATAAGGCGGTTGACTATCTTCGTGAAAAAGGTCTTGCCGCGGCGACAAAAAAGGCGGGCAGAATAGCCGCCGAGGGCGCCGTTATCGGATACGGCGGCGAAAACGCGAAGGTTTCCGTTCTTGTCGAAATCAATTCGGAAACGGACTTCGTGGCGAAAAACGAGGAGTTCAAAAGCTTTGGCGCGGCGACGGCAAAAACTATCGCCGAAAACAACCCGTCTGACATCGACGCTCTTTTGAGCCTGAATCTTGACGGCTCCGACAGAACTGTTCAGGATAATCTTAACGATAAAATCCTGTCAATAGGCGAAAATATTAAAATCCGCCGCTTTGCGCGCACAGAGGGCGCTGTTTCGTTATATATTCACGGCGGCGGCGCGGTCGGCGTTATGGTTCTCTTTGATACCGACAAGCCTGAAAACGAACAGTTTAAGCTTATGGGTAAGGATATCGCCATGCAGATAGCCGCTATGACTCCTTTATACGTCGCGGTCAAGGATATCCCAGACGACGTTATAGAGCATGAAAAAGATATATGCCTTGCCCAGATTAAAGAGGACCCCAAAATGGCGGCGAAGCCCGAGAAGGTTTTAGAGGGTATAGTAAACGGCAGATTGGCAAAATTTTATAAGGAGGTCTGTCTTCTTGAACAGACTTTCGTAAAGGACGACAACATTTCCGTCGCAAAGTATATACAGGATACCGCCAAAGAAATCGGAGCTAAAATCGAGCTTGTATCCTTCGTGCGCTTCGCCAAGGGCGAGGGGCTTCAAAAAAGAGAAGACAATTTCGCCGGCGAAGTCGCGGGAATGGTCAAATAAACCGCGCAAAAGGAATGACATTGTATAAGCCAGCCGAGCGGCTGGCTTATACTTATTATTAATTTTTTGGTTGTTTCTTTCGGATATTCTTTTAAGATTAAGTTAATATATTGGAAAACGACCTGTCATTTTGTTCCGCAGTAAGCTTTACATGAGATATAATATTTTCGTCCAAGGTTAGACTTACTTTTTTTAACGGTTTCACACAACCACCTAAAAAAATACCACTAAATTTTCTTTTACATTAATAAATCCTACCAAGTAGTATATAGTAGTATTATTATTCGCTATTTTATCGTCCAGCACGGTTTCAACCGTGTTTGAGAGTAAGTTTTGAAGCATATAGCCGCCTAAATAGTAATTCTTTTCTCTCATTTTTTATTATGTCGGCGGGAATGAAACACACTGTATTTTTAATAATATATTATTGAGCGCAACGGTGTCAAACAAAACCTGTTTTTCAATGCGAAAGGCAATTCTCGGTATTCGACAAAATTATATTTTTATATTGACATTTACGATTATTTTTTCTATATTATACTCATTATCTTATAGCCTATAAAACATATGAAAGGTGGCGCATAATTGTCCGACGTCATTATTGATTTAAAAAATATCTCCGTAGCTTTTGACGGTGAACAGGTGTTAAACAATATAAGCCTTTATATCCGCGATAAAGAATTCATTACGCTGCTCGGTCCCTCCGGATGCGGAAAGACGACGACTCTCAGGCTTATTGCCGGTTTTCTCGAGCCGGACTCGGGCGAGATTTTTTTTGAAGGCAAAAAAATAAATGGTGTGCCGCCCCACAAGAGGCAGGTCAACACCATTTTTCAGCGTTACGCGCTCTTTCCCAACCTTAATGTATTTGAGAATGTCGCTTTCGGTCTGCGCGTAAGAAAACGCCCCGAAAAGGAAATTCGCCAAAAGGTCGGCGAAATGCTTGAGCTTGTAAACCTCAAGGGCTTTAACAAGCGGAATATAGGCTCGCTTTCGGGCGGTCAGCAGCAGCGTGTCGCCATAGCGCGCGCCCTTGCCGTCGACCCGCGCGTCCTGCTGCTTGACGAACCCTTGGGCGCGCTTGACCTCAAACTGCGCAAGGATATGCAGGTTGAACTTAAAAATATACAGAAAAGGCTCGGTATCACATTTATCTATGTCACCCATGACCAGGAAGAGGCGCTTTCAATGTCCGATACCGTAGTAGTAATGGACGGCGGCAATATACAGCAGATAGGCAGACCCATAGATGTTTACAACGAGCCGAAAAACGCTTTCGTAGCCGACTTTATAGGCGAAAGCAATATCATTGAGGGCGTTATGCGCGCGGATTTCCGCGTTGAGATGGCGGGACATAAATTCAAATGCCTTGACAAAGGCTTCGGCGTGGACGAAAGCGTCGACGTCGTTGTACGCCCTGAGGACGTCGATGTCGTGCCCGCTGACAGCTCTATGATTTCAGGCAAGGTAACGTCTATAACCTTCAAGGGCGTATATTACGAAATCATAGTTGAGATTAAGGGTTTTAAGTGGATGATACAGTCTACGGACTATCAGGCTCCCGGCGCTGTTATCGGACTCAATATTGAGCCTGACGCTATTCATATTATGAAAAAGTCCGAATACTCGGGTCTTTACGGCGATTACAGCTTCTTCAGCGAAGAATTTGAGGATATGTCCGACGCCTCGATAATTTTAGAGGACGAATAAAAACGAAAGGGTGAGTCGTACGGATAATCAAAAAACACTTTTCCCGAAGCTACTCTGCACTCCCTATGTCGTGTGGGCGGCAATATTTATCGTGGCTCCCCTTTTTATGGTTTTCTATTATATGCTGACCGACTCCTCGGGAGCGTTTACCTTTGACAACATTTCGGCTATACCCAATTATGCGAATACCATTTTGCTTTCGGTATGGCTCGGGCTGCTCGCCACGGTCATATGCCTTTTGCTGGCATATCCGATAGCTTATCTCATCGCGACCTCAAAAGCCTCAGCGCAGCGGACTCTCGTAATGCTTATTATGCTCCCGATGTGGATGAACTTCCTTATCCGAACGTATTCGTGGATGTCAATTTTAGAGGATACGGGTATTATCAATACGCTTTTAGAGTTTTTAGGACTTGGTTCGCTTCGCCTTATCAACACCCGCGGCGCGGTTGTGCTTGGAATGGTGTATAACTTTTTACCCTATATGATTTTACCGCTTTATTCGGTTATGGCGAAAATAGACTATTCGCTTATAGAAGCCGCCCAGGACCTCGGCGGCAACAGGGTAAACGTTTTTAAAAGCGTTATTCTTCCTCTGAGTCTGCCCGGCATCGTTTCCGGCATCACAATGGTTTTCGTGCCGTCTGTAAGCACGTTTTATATATCGCAGAAGCTTGGCGGAACCTCCGCCACGCTTATAGGCGACGTCATAGAGATGCAATTTCAAACAGCTAATAATTATCATTTAGGCGCAGCGCTTTCATTCGTACTGATGATTTTAATCTTTATCAGTTTGGCGGTCATGCGCAAATTCTCGGACGAGGACGGGGAGGTCCTGATATAATAACCCCAATGCGGCGGCGTGAAATCCGCCGTCGGAATAGAATTCCGCTTGAAAATCTTCGGTTTTTACCTTGTGAACATTGTATCATTAAAAGGTTAAGCTGCGGCATAAAGCGCGGCTGCGCCGCTTCAAAGGCTTACGCCTTTGCTTTTATGGTATAACGGCGTTTTGTGAAAGGAGGCGCGCATATGAGCCGAAAAAATATATCCGGTAAATTATACGCTTTTTTAATTTTTTTATTTCTGTATGCTCCGATATTTATTCTTGTGCTTTTCAGCTTTAACAAAACGCAGAGCATTTCTGTATTCTCGGGCTTTTCGCTTCACTGGTACAGTGAGCTTATATATGACAGCGCGACTCTCAGCGCGTTAAAGAACACTCTTGTCCTCGCCGTATCCTCATCTGCACTGGCGACGATAATAGGCGCCGGAGCCGCGGTAGGCATATACCGCTCTAAGCTCAAATGGTTTAATTCCTCGCTTCTCACCGTAACGAACATTCCGATGATGAATCCCGAAATCGTTACGGGCATTTCGATGATGCTTCTGTTCGTATTTGCCGGTTCTCTCGTAAACAGAACAGGCGTGCTCGGCTTCCCGACTCTGCTCATAGCCCATATCACCTTCAACCTTCCGTATGTCATACTGTCGGTTCTTCCTAAGCTTCGCCAAACCGACAAGCATTTGTTTGAGGCGGCGCAGGATCTCGGCTGTACGCAGGTGCAATCGTTTTTCAAGGTTGTGCTCCCCGCTGTTATGCCCGGTATCGTAACAGGTCTTATTATGTCTTTCACACTCTCGCTTGACGACTTTATCATTAGCTATTTCGTAAGCGGACCCACCTCACAGACTCTTCCTATCAGAATTTTCTCAATGACAAAGAAAAGGGTGACGCCCGATATGTACGCGCTCTCCTCTTTGATTTTCATAACTGTTCTTGCGCTTTTAATTCTTATTAACGTCTCTCAGGTATGGGGCGAGAGAAAGAAAAAAGTAATAAAACGCGTTTAACGCGTCTTTTTGAAAGGGGTTTTTGATTTGAAAAAGCTTGTTTCCTTGTGCGCGGTGCTTCTCGTTCTTTTTTCTTTAACGGTTCCGCCCGTTTTTGCCGCAGAACCGCAGAAAGACTTATCACATCTTAAAGGCACTACAATCAATGTCTTTAACTGGGGCGAATACATTTCCGACGGCTCCGAAGGCTCATTGAACGTTAACGCGAAGTTCAAGGAGAAATACGGCATAACCGTGAATTACACGAACTATGACAGCAACGAAAACCTATATAATAAGCTTGTGGGCGGCGGAGCGAATTATGACGTTATTATCCCGTCTGATTATATGACGGAGAAGCTTATACAAGAGAATATGCTCCTGCCTCTCGATTTTTCAAACATTCCGAACTATTCGAATATTCTTGATGAATATAAGGGCTTCTTTTTCGACCCCGAAAACAAGTACAGCGTACCTTATACCATTGGAATGGTCGGACTTATATACAATACAAAGATGGTTGACGAAACGCTTACGAGCTGGAACGATATGTGGAATGAAAAATATGCCGATAAAATTCTGATGTTTAACAATCCGAGGGACGCATTCGCGATTGCCCAGTTCATACTCTCTCAGGATGTCAACTCGAAAAACGGGGACGATTGGAGAGCGGCGGCGCAGCTTTTGAAAACCCAAAAGCCGCTTGTCAGCCAATATGTTATGGATGAAGTCTTCAACAAAATGGAGAGCGGCGACGCGGCTGTCGCCCCTTATTACGCGGGCGACTATCTCTCTATGGCTGCGGTTAATCCAGATCTTGCTTTTGTTTACCCCATTGAAGGCACAAATTACTTTGTGGACTCTATGTGCATCCCCAAGGGAGCCGATAACAAGGAAGCCGCGGAATTGTATATCAACTTTATGCTTGAAACAGAGATAGCGGTGGCAAACGCTAATTTCATCTGCTACGCCTCCCCTAACAAGACGGTTTTGGAGTCGGACGATTACGAGCTTAAAGGAAATGAAATTCTTTATCCCTCCAACGCGGGGGAACTCAAAACACAGATGTTCGCAAATCTCGACGCCGAAACGCAGAAGCTTATGTCAGACCTCTGGGACGAGCTGAAAATCGAAGGCAACAAAAGCTATGACGTGTATATCGGACTTGCCGCCGCCGTCCTTGCTGTCGCGGCGTATATCGTTTACAGGGTGATTAGGAAAAAGCGCAGAAGCGCGGATTATTAAATTTCTGCAAGCATAAAAGGGCTGTCGCAAAACGAAAAATTTTGTGGCAGCCCCCTATTTTAACATTATTGTAATAAAGTCTTTATACAATAGTAAGTTATATCGTATACAGTGTTCTTACGGATAAAAAATGCACAAAAACCAAATCGTTGCAGTGATGATTATTTAGTTTGAACAATTTTAGGTTAAAGGAGGCGTATTATGTTGAAAAAAAGAATTATTGTATGCATTTTCATCATATTTATGCTGTTTCCTGCATGCAGCCGCAATCATTCAGAGGTAATGTTTTTCAGAAAAGTCGCCCGTGAAACGCTTGATAACGGTTGGGTATATACTTTTGTATATGAAGATTTTAAAGATGCAACCGCCGACGACAGCGATTTAATCAAATACAGTTTTTTTGGCATAAATCTTCGCTATAAGTACGATGATAACTACATCAGTAAGGTTGTACACACTCCCGAAGAGCCGAAAAAAGGCAAACCTTATACAGAAATTATTATCCCCCCGTTTTTAATGTTGGGCGAGGGTTCTCAAGGGGACAAAAACGATATGCAGTTAATCGAAAAAATTTTGGACAGCCAAAAAAGTGTCGGGGAGTTACTCGCGTTAAATCCGGATGACTATACGTTTGAGTCCGTTGATAAGGAGATGTTTTTCCGGCTGATGAAAACAGCCTTAACAGGCGAACCGCAAAAAGAAAACACGGATAAGTCTTATTGGGAAAAGCCGTCCGACGCGTTTTTTTCGGAACCCGCCTATTTAAGCGGATACAAATTCCAGATTGCTTTTTTACAGGAAACGGGGTGTGTTGACGAGCTGTTTATTGATGTTTTATATCAAAACGGAAACGGATATAAGGATTATGTGCAGCTCTCTGATCTTGTGGAAAACAATACCGCAACGCCAGAGCAAAAGCGGGCGTTTGAAAGGATTGTAAAAATTACGGAGGAAATCAAAGAAAGCGAAAATTATATCACAAATGCCAATGAATATAAAAATGAAACGATAGGCGGCGTGGATTTTTCGCGTTTATATAATTTTCTGAACAATATACATACAAATAAATTTGAATTGTACCATGAAAATCCTCGTATTGAAACGATTGAAGGAACAGAAAAATCATGATTATTTGCAATAATATAACGAAACTTTTTTCTGATCAGGTGGTATTAAACTCATTTTCATTTCAATTTAATACCACAGGCTTTTATTTGCTTTTTGGAGAAAGCGGAAGCGGTAAAACAACATTCTTAAATATTTTAGGCGGCTTCTTACCTTTTGACGGCGGCAGCATAGTATTCGGAGAAAATACATTTATCGAAAGAATTGAAAACGCCTTAATTGTAGATGACTTTGACTATATTACGCAAGACGCCTTTTTCGTGGATTTTCTTACCGTAATGGATAATATGCGTCTGATTTCAGATAATGATGAGGAAATAATAAAAAAACTAAATCAATTCGGTCTTGGTGAAAAGGTCAATCAAACACCGACGACACTTTCCGGAGGGGAAAAGCAGCGGCTTGCCATAGCCCGTGCGCTTATTAACAATAAAAAAATACTTTTT
>CAZQXZ010000070.1:0-10662 GCA_964597515.1 uncultured Eubacteriales bacterium
CAGAAATTAAACTTTAAACTATTAAAAATTGTCCTTGACAAAGGGTACGCTACAATTATAATTGCTAACCGCAGGTTCCTTTAAATCTAACATCTAAAATCTAAAATCTAATATCTAATATCTAATTTTCGGGGGTTGTTATGGAATACAATTGTTTGCGCTTAAAGCCGTTTCTTCAGCGAAGCAGGGATTTTTACGCAGCGGAGAACGGTCTGCCGTCAAATAACGTCACATGCTGCGCGTTTGACGGCGACGGCAAGCTCTACGCCGGAACCGGCGGGGGCTTAGCCGTGTTTGACGGCAAGGCATTCAAGAAATTTCCGCACGAGGGTCTGGACGGAGAAACAGCTTTTCTGTACCTTGACAGGGACGGCGTTCTGTGGGCGGGAGCCGGCTGCACAGTATTCGCGATAAAAAAGGGCAAGGCGGTTTATACCCAGTCTTTTCCGCAAAGGGTTATAGATATGGACACCGACGGCGAAGGCAACCTTTGGCTGCTTACGCCGGATACCCTTTACATAAAAGAACAGGGCGAACAGGAACTGCGGCGGTATTCAAGGATTGACGAGGGACACGCGCAGGCGTTTTGCGTTTTCGGCGCCAAACGCGTATATGTCGCCAATCCCATAGCGATTATGGGACTCTTCGGCAAACGCCCGCGCTGGGGTCCTATCGTACCCGACACGAGCGATATGCCTACAAACTGTGTTCAGGCTATGGCTGCCGACAGGTACGGTCATCTATGGCTCGCAACCGACGAAGGGCTTTGCATTTATGACGCGTACAGCACATGGCTTACGCATAGGCAAATAAGCGGGCTGCCCCGGGGCGGCATAAAGAAAATACTGCTCGCACATGACGGCACGCGCTATATAGGCTCCGATATCGGGCTTTATATTATGACAGGTACGCATACGTCCTTTTTAGGACCGAAGCGCTGGCTGCCCGACGGCGAGGTTACGGCAATAGCCGTAAAGAGCGATAATTCCGAAATCTGGGTGGGTACCGGAAAAGGTCTTGCTAAAATTTCCCAAAGGATGTATACGCTTGAAGAAAAAGCGAAGCATTATCAGGATATAACCGAGAAGTACCATGTGCGCGACGCGGGATATGTCACAATACGGCAGCTTGAAAGATACGGCGATATCACACAGGGACGCGTTGAGATATCAGATAACGACGGACTTTGGACTGCGGAATACTGCGCGGCTCAGGCGCTGCGTTACGGGGCGACCAAATCAAAGGAGGCGCTCGAGCTGGCGCGCCGCTCGATGAAGGCGCTGTTAAAGCTGCTCTATATTACGGGCATTGAAGGCTTCCCCGCGCGCGCGTACAGGCGTCCGGGCGAAAGGGGCTACGGCGACGGGGATATAGAGTGGCATCTCACCGAGGATGAATTCGGCGCGCTTGAGTGGAAGGGCGAAACCTCGAGCGATGAGACGACAGGGCACGTCTTCGGACTCGCTCTCTATTATGATATCTGCGCCGACAAAAAAGAGAAAAAAGAGATTGGCGCCGCGCTTTCAAAAATAGCCGCCCACATTCTCGAGCACGACTATACGCTGTGCGACGCGGACGGTCTGCCCACGACTTGGGCGCGCTGGGGTCCGTATGAGTTAAACCGCGACAATAAATTTTATTGGGAAAAATGCGTAAATTCGCTCGAACTCCTCTCAATGCTAAAAACCGTATATCATATGACCGGCGAGCGGCGGTTTGACGACGAATACAGAAAGCTTATAGAGCGCGAGCATTACGCGCTTAACAGCATGCAGTACAAAATTCCCGACGCCAACACAAGTCATATCGACGACCATTTAGGCTTTTTAGCTATAATTCCGCTGCTTATGTACGAGGACGACACGGCGCTGCGTATGTTTTATCTAAACGGACTGCGCCACAGCTACGAGACCCAGCGCCCCGAGCGCTGCCCGTTCTGGAACATCGCCTACGGCGTTCTGACAGGCGACCTGTGCGATATTGAAAACGCAGTCGGCAGTTTAAGGGAACTGCCGCTCGACCTTATCCATTGGGAAGTGAAGAACAGTGTCCGCCCCGGTCTTGTATGGGACAGCGGTCAGGAGCTTTTCGGCGGCAAACGCCAATTAAAGAACCCGCTGCCGTATGACGAAAACCCTATATGCAAGCTTGATAAAAACCCCTATATACCCGACGGGGGGAGCGGCATGCACGCCGAGGACGGTACGATATTTTTGCTTCCGTACTGGCTCGCGCGGTACTACGGTTTAATCTCCGAGGACTGATAAACAGTAATTTTTGAAAGAGGGATGTTGTATGGGTAATAGTCCAATGCGCAAGGACGGTATTTTCGCTTTGATGCTGACGCCGTTTTTTGAGGACAGAAGCATTGATTATAAAGCCTACGAGGCGTATTGCGAATGGCAGGTAAAGCAGGGCGCGCACCATCTGTTCGGTCCGTGCGGCAGCTCCGAGATGGCACAGCTTACACAGGAGGAGCGGCTGAAGCTTGCGACGCTCACCGTCAGGCACAAAGGGAATACGACCGTCGTCGCGACGGGGAACCTCGAACCCTCGTGGGACGCCCAGGTGGAGGAAGTCAAGAGGATGTCGGACACGGGCGTAGACGGGCTTGTATTCGTCACAAAGGGTTACGGAAACGACGAGGAGCGTTTTTACTCATACATAACGGATTTGTGCAAGCATACGCAGCTGCCGGTATTCCTGTATGAGTATCCGGGATATCCGAACAATAAGATCAGCGGCAGGGTATACGGCAGGCTCGTTGAAACGGGCAGGGTTTTCGGAATTAAGGACACGACCTGTACGCTTGAGGGCATAAAGGATAAAATAGATCATAAGGGCGACAGCGTCATACATCAGGCGAATATGCCCTTCCTTTTCGACTCCTTCAAGCTCGGCGCCGACGGCGTAATGGCGACGCCGACAACTTGCGGCACGGCATTCTTCATACGCTTTTGGGACGCGTTCAAGAGCGGCGATATGGCGCTTGCCGAAAGGAGATACCACGAGATACTGCTTCTTGACAGCGCGATGGACGGCGGCTTCTGCGCCACGGCGAAGGAGCTTTGCAATCTTCAGGGCGCGAAGATGAACTGGTACACGAGGGGTAATCAAAACCTCAGCGCGCAGAAGCTCAGGCAGCTTAAGGCTTTCTATGAGTGGTGCGCCGGCAACGGGCTGATGGAATAAAAAACCTGCCCTTCTTTTAAGTTGGAAGTTGCAGGTTGTAAGTGGCAAGTTATGGGAGGGCTGCGCCCTCACCCGATTATAATGCATAAACAACCAAAACAAAGGACTCAAATCACAGCACGATTTGAGTCCTTTATGTGGGATTTTAGATTTTTTAAATAACAATCAGGTGAGGACGAAGTCCTCCCAAAATTCTTCACTCTTCACTCTTCATTTTTCATTGTTCACTGCGGGCGCAAGCCCGCATATTTGTCCCGCCCTTTTTCCTCATCGTTTTCAGCAGGGCTATCTCCCGCGCGTAGCCGTCAATTTCATTAGGTGTTTCAAGATAAAACGGGAGGTCCCGTAAAACGGGATGGTTTATGATATCGGCGATGCCTTTCGCGCCGAGCGAGCCGCCGCCGATTTTTTCATGGCGGTCCTTATGCGAGGAAAAAGGATTTTTACTGTCGTTGAGATGCACGGCTTTCAGGCGGGCAAGACCGATTACGCGGTCAAATTCATCAAGTACCTCGTCCGCGCTGTTTATGATGTCATAACCCGCGTCGTAGATATGGCAGGTGTCCAGACAGACGCCGAGCTTGCGGGAAAGCCTTGTCCCGTCAATGATTTCCCTTATTTCCTCAAATCTGCCGCCTATTTCGCTGCCCTTGCCCGACATTGTTTCAAGAAGTATGACGGTCTGCTGTCCCTCGGTAAGTATTTCGTTCAACATTCCCGAAATCAGCTCTATTCCCGCTTCAATTCCCTGTCCGACATGGCTGCCCGGATGAAAATTGAGCATCGCGCCCGGGATGTGCTCAAGCCTCGAAATATCGTCGAGCATCGTGTTTTTCGCGAATTCCCGCAAATGGCTTGACGCCGCGCTCGCGTTGAGGGTATAGGGGGCGTGGGCGAGAACATTAAAAATATTGTTCTCTGCCGCGAATTCGTTGTATTTCTTTATATCCTCAAGGTCAAGGGGCTTTACGGCGCCGCCGCGCGGGTTTCTCGTGAAAAACTGAAACGTATTCGCGCCTATTAGCAGCGCCTGCTCACCCATGGCGAGATAACCTTTCTGCGAGGAAAGATGACAGCCAATTCTGAACATAGCAACCCTCTTTTCTGTTCGATGTAAAAAACTTTATTTATATAATAAATCATTTTTGTTAAAATATCAACGCCTTGTTGTTGATTATATATCAAAATTATGTTAAAATGTAGAAACGTTATCGGCAAGCGTGGTGACAAAATGAGTATCGGTGAGAATATCCGCAAATACAGGAAAGCCGCAGGACTTACAAGGGATGATTTAGCGGCTCTTGTACACGTTGAGGAGAAGGAAATAGCGTACTGGGAACGCGGCTTTGGCGTACCCGACGAGATGCTCGTTTACCGTATCGCGTCGAGTCTCGGCGTCTCCCCCGATGAAATAGCCGGCGGCGCGCCCGTAAAAACCGCGGTTAATGAAACGGCAAAAATACACGACGGCGCACAGCAGGATTTCTTACTGAAAATCGTAACCCCTGTTGAGGATATACTGAAAAAAGGGGAAAACCTTATTTGGGCGGGCAGACCGTCGATGAAAAACGGCGTCGGGCTGCTGAGTGCCGTTCAGGCGATTTTCGGTTCCCTATGGATGATAGCGCTGTTGTTTTGGGCGCTTAAAGCGGTTTTTATGTATCCTCCCGCGGCAATTGTCGGAGTGCCGCTTATTGCGGCGGGGGCGTTTTTTGCGGTTTCAAAATATTACAAAATTAAAAAACAAAGAAGAAGCACTTATTACGCGATTACCGACGAAAGAGTAATAATTAAATACGATTATAAAAATGAAACCGTCAAAAGCATATATTTGGACGATATCAACACGATACGCATAGAAGAAGGCGGGCACGGGGCGGGGAATATAATATTTGTCGACAGGGAAGGTCCTTCGGGAAACGCGCCTGCGCCCTTTTCTTTTAAATTTTTCAGCCCGAAGGGATTTAGTATGCCGCTTGACGGATTTTACGATATTGAGAACGTGAATAAGGTTTGTGACATATTAAGAAATATGCTGCAATAATATCTAACATCTAATATCTAAAATCTAATATCTAAATTGGGAGTTCGTATGTATTACAGAACCTATGCCGAAATTTCATTGACGGCTATCGCGCACAACGCGCGGCTGCTGCGTCAGAGGACGGATAAGAACGTAAAGATTATGGCGGTGGTAAAGGCCGACGCCTACGGTCACGGCGCGGGCGAGGTGGCGCCGCTGCTTGAGGAAAAGGTCGATTATTTTGGGGTGGCGGCTCTTGAAGAGGGCGTAGCGCTTCGTGAAAGCGGCGTAAAAAAGCCGATTTTAATCCTTGCGTATTCATCGCCCGAGCAGTACGGAGAGCTTTTGAAATACGATATTTCACAGACCGTTTACGATTTGGACAGCGCGAGGCTCCTTTCTGCCGCCGCTAAAAAGGCGGGAAAAACAGCCAAAATACATATCAAGGTGGATACGGGTATGTCCCGCATAGGCTTTGCCGACAGGAGGGAGAATGTCGCCGCCATCAAAGAAATATATTATCTTGAAGGTGTTTTCATTGAGGGCGTATTCACGCATTTCGCGCGGGCGGACGAGGAAGGCGGCCGCTTCTCGAAAGAGCAGGCGCGCCGCTTTGAAAGCTTTATCTCGCTTCTCACCGACGCAGGCATCCGCATACCCTTAAAACACGCCTGCAACAGTGCGGGGATGCTTACCATACCCGAGAAATACAATATGGTCAGAGTCGGAATACTGCTTTACGGTATGTATCCGGACGGTATTCTCAAAAATCATTCGATAGAGCTTATGCCCGCCATGCGTATTGTCAGCCATATAGCGGACGTGCGGGAAATCGAAAAGGGAGTCGGCGTAAGCTACGGTCACGCCTTTACGGCAAAAAAAAAGATGAAGACGGCGACTGTCTGCATAGGCTACGCGGACGGGTATCCGAGGTCGCTTTCCGATAAGGGCAGAGTTATTGTCGGCGGCAAGTACGCGAACGTAATCGGAAAGGTCTGTATGGATTTGATGGTGATAGACGTCACTGATATTCCCGACGTAAAGGCAGGCGATACGGTGACGGTTTTAGGCAAGGACGGGGAACTTGAGGTTACGGCGGAGGAGATAGCGCAAAAAGCGGGTACAATAAACTATGAGATAATATGCTCGTTCAAGAACCGCGTAAAAAGGATCTATATAAAATGAAAATCCTTATCAATGCAGGAAGACTGTGTCTGAACGCGCTGTACTTTTTTTTGAGGCAAAGACCCGTAAGAAACAGGGTGTGCATGCTCTCGCGCGAGAGCGACGGCGTGCCGCTTGACTTTTTGCTGCTCGAAAAGGAGCTTCACCGCACAGACAGCGATATTGAGGTTAAGTATGTGTGCGAGCTTTTAGATACAAAGCGCTCAGGCTCTATAAAGCTTCTTATAAACACTCTGAAATGTATGAATGTACTCTCAACCTCAAAAGCGTGCGTTGTTGACACATACAATATTCCCGTAAGTATTCTGCGTCACAGGAAGGAACTGACGGTGGCGCAAATTTGGCACGCTTTGGGGGCTGTTAAAAAGTTCGGATATCAAAGTCTTGACAGCGAGGGGGGCAGAAGCTCATCGTTTGCGGCTTTGCTTTCTATGCATAAGAATTATTCGTTTATAACGTGCGCGAGCGAGGCGACAAAGGAGTTTTACGCCGAGGCGTTTCAGGCAAAGCCCGAAAAGGTGCTTGTACTCGGAATGCCGAGGCTCGACGATATAACACACGGCGAGGGGAAAAAATATGCAAAAGAGACACTTTATAAAAAATATTCACGGCTGCAAAATAAAGTAAACATACTCTACGCTCCGACATTCAGAGAGAATGAAAGCGCGGATTTTAACACAATTATTAACACGATTGATGTTAATAAATACAACTTAATTATAAAGTCTCATATCCTTTCAAAGGACAAGCCGTATAAAAACCTTGAAGGTGTGATTTTTTCCGACGACAGCGTGTTTGACTTATTTACCGTGTCAGACTATGTCATAACCGACTATTCGGCGGTGAGCTTTGAGGCGGCGGCGGCTGGGGAAAAACTGTTTTTCTATGTTTATGATATTGACGAGTATGAGCGAAGCCGCGGCTTAAATATTAACCCATTGTCAGAGTATCCTGAAATATCATCAAAGGATTTCAAGGATATTTACGGGGTAATTGAAAGCGGCGAATATCCCGTACAGGAAGTCGAAAAATTCAAGAATAAGTATATCGAAACAGGCGACGGCAAATGCTGCGAAAGGATAGCAAAAGCACTGCTTAATATGTGATGATTATGAAAAAATATTTTTACGCGCTAATAAAAAGAAATGAATTGATTAGAAAGCTTTCAAGAATTTCCTATACGGTTCTTTTGAGGGTTGTGTATTTCATTAACACTCTTTTTATAAAAACAGACAGTAAAACAATCCTCTTCGGCGCGTTTAACGGCAAGTCCTTTTGCGACAGTCCCAAGTGGATTTATTTAGCTATGCTACACGATGAGGCTTTTTCACAATATCAGTTTATATGGGGTATGGACAACCCGAAAAAATACTCGTTTCTTCTGGAGTATCCGAGAACAAGGGTTGTAAAAACTAAAAGCCGCGGCTATGAAAAAGCCTTGAAAAAAAGCGGTATGTGGATAACAAATTTCAGAATTGACTATTATTTACCCAATAAAAAGCAAAGGTATATACAGTGCTGGCACGGGACGCCGCTCAAAAAGCTTGGGTATGATATAGATTATTGCGATAATTCATTGAATTCCGTAAAAGAGTTCAGAGAAAAATATCTTATTGACGCGAAAAAATTTACATACATACTCTCCCCCTCGCCGTTTACTACGGAAAAGTTTACATCCGCGTTTAACTTAACAGCGTTAGGGAAAGAAAGCGCAATAATTGAAGAGGGCTATCCCCGAAACGACTATCTTTATAACTATACGGCAAACGAGGCGGAGAAACTAAAAGAAGAGCTTAATATACCAAAGGATAAAAAGGTTATTCTTTATGCCCCTACGTGGAGGGATAACAGCCATAAATCGGGCGTCGGCTACTCTTATCAGTCCGAAGCGGATTTTGAGCGGCTGCAAAAAGAATTCGGCGATAAAGCGGTAATACTGTTCAGGGCGCACTATTTTATAGCGAGCGGGTTTGATTTTGACAAATACAAAGGTTTTGTATATAATGTATCGGATTACGACGATATAGCACAGCTTTATGTGATAAGCGATATTTTGATTACGGACTATTCAAGCGTGTTTTTTGATTACGCCAACCTGACCCGCCCTATAATTTTTTATATGTATGATTTTGATGAATATGTCGGGCAAATAAGGGATTTATATTTCCCGCTCTCAGAGCTGCCGGGCGACATAGTAAAAACGAACGATGAGCTGCTGATATCAATAAAGAAGGCTCTTAACGGCTTTTCGGCAGACGAAAAATATTTTAACTTTAAGCGTAAATTCAATCCTTACGACGACGGTAACTCTTCAAAACGCGTAATACGCAGATTGTTTAAAGGAGATAACATATGAAAAGGATACTCACCTACGGAACATTTGATTTGCTGCATTACGGGCATATAAGGCTTTTAAAAAGAGCGAAGGAGCTTGGAGATTACCTTATAGTAGCGCTTTCTACGGATGAATTTAACGCGGGCAAGGGTAAAACTGCGTACCACGATTATGAGACGAGAAAAATGATGCTCGAATCCATAAGGTACGTTGACCTTGTTATTCCGGAGGTAAACTGGGAGCAAAAGATTGACGATGTTAAAAACTACTTTGTGGATGTAGTTGTTATGGGAAGCGATTGGAAGGGCAGCGACAGATTTGACTATCTGAAAGCACATTGCGAGCTTGTTTATCTTGACAGGACGGAAGGCGTTTCGACGAGAGAGATAAAAGAGGCGTTAAAGCTAAATCAGCCTGTGGGAGGCATAACGCAAATTCCGGGAGAGAAAAAACAGTAATAGCAATACGGAGGAGAATTTCTTGGGAATACTAAATGTAATAATAACAGAGCACGCGCAAAATGTTGAGCAAACAATTAAAATGGCCAAGTCAGACTTACTTAAAACTTACAGAGGCGCGGCGCTCGGATGGACATGGGCTATAATAAAGCCGATTGTTACAATCTTTGTTTATTGGTTCGCAATGGCAATAGGGATGAGACGGGGCGGAGATGTAAACGGGTATCCGTTTTTTCTCTGGCTTATTGTCGGGCTTGTTCCGTGGTTTTATATGAGCGAGATGCTTACACAAGGCACCGAGAGTATGAGAAAATACACCTTCCTCATAACAAAAATGAACTTTCCGGTTTCAACAATTCCAACATTTGTAAGTATCTCAAAGCTTGCAGTAAATTTTTTGCTGATGATTATTGTGTTGATTATTTTTGGCTTTTATAATTATTATCCGGACATTTACTATATACAGTTGCCTTTTTACACCCTGCTTTCTTTCGTCTTTTTCACTTTATGGTCACTGTTTTCCGCGCCTATTTCGTGTATCAGCAAGGATTTTTCCAATCTTGTCAAATCATTTGTCTTTGCGATATTTTGGTTTTCAGGAGTAGTATATAATGCGGATGGTATAAAAAACAAGGTCTTGCGAATATTGATAAAGCTAAATCCCGTCACATATATTGCGACAGGTTTTAGAGACGCCATGATAAACAAAAAATGGTTTTATGAAAAGCCGAAAGAGCTTATCGCTTTTCTTGTCATACTTGCTGTTATGGGCTTGCTTGCGCTTTGGAGCTATAATAAGCTGCGCAAGGAAATACCGGATGTTCTTTAATGAAAGGGAATAAAATGGCTGAAACTGTAATTGAGTTTAAAAACGTTACAAAGATTTATAAGTTATACAGCGGCGCACGGCGCAAGCTGCTCGGCATATTTTTTAAAAGTGTAAAATATAAAGAGAAAAAAGCGGTTGACGGCGTCAGCTTCGTAGTAAAACGGGGCGAGTCCGTTGCGCTTCTGGGCAGAAACGGAGCTGGCAAATCCACCATACTGAAAATGATTACCTCCGTTTGCTTTCCTAATGAGGGCGAAATAATAGTAAACGGCAGAGTTAGCGCTCTTTTAGAATTGACGGCAGGGTTCGACCCCGAATTTACGGGCAGAGAAAATATATACCTGAAAGGCGCTACGATAGGTCTCCCAAAAAAGGAAATTCGGGAGTTAGAGCAGCAGATTATCGATTTTGCTGATATAGGCGACTATATGGACCAACCGGTACGCTCTTATTCAAGCGGAATGAAAGCGCGCCTCGGATTTGCAATAAACGCAAACGTCCGCCCCGAAATACTTATAATAGACGAGGCTTTGAGTGTCGGCGACGCGGCGTTTAAGGATAAATGCTTGAACAAGGTAAACGAACTGATTGAAAAGGACTGTGTAACACTTTTGTTTGTCACGCACAGTACGGCTATGGC
>CAZQXZ010000071.1:0-10478 GCA_964597515.1 uncultured Eubacteriales bacterium
TTTCAAGCAGCTCGCCGCTTTTGATGTAGTGGTTTACGACCTTGCAGAATTCGCCTATTTGCACGACGCGGGACATCGAAAAGCGGCAGACGCCTATATTTTCGCTTCCGTCGGCGGGGGCGTTTTCGGGAACAAGCTCAAGGCGCCCGCAGCCTATGTCGGTAAACTGCCGTACCTCTTTTATGCCGTCTGCGGGAAAGCGCGATACGCCGCCTTCCTCACGCGATACCGTAAAGCAGCCGCCGTCAAACGCCAGCGTGCCGGCGCATAACGCGCCGTTATCTGAAAGGTCAAATTTTACAAACGGTGTTTTCATAATAATCAATAAAGATACGGCTCTAAGAGCCTTTTTGTCTTCTTTCGTATTTTGTCAAAATCGGGGATGACGTAGCGGTTGCCGTCAACGTCGAATATCAGCACTGAGTTTTCGGACGTTATGCGTACATTCCTGCTGATGTCCTTAACGGCGAAGTTTTTCTTTGTGTTTCCTATTTTTATCTCGAAATAGAAGCTCCCCATTTTTTCCTTAATTGAGGTAATTTCCGAGACCTCGGGGCAGTAGTAACGCATGTCAAGCTCGTCCTTCGCCTGTGACTGCGAACCCTCGTCAAGCTCGGACAGCTCTTTTATAATTCCGATTTCGCCGTCCTCTATATCGGATAACCCGATATATGAATACGGCATCGCGTAAGGATATGCTCTTGTGAGCTTAACCCTGCCCTTGTTCTCGCCGCCGAGAATAAGCGTGAGAAAGCCGTTCTTATTCCTTTGGAGCTTTACCTCACTAGGATTGAGACAGTCTAAGCTAAGCGCTTCGTAAGTTTCGTTGTTCATATTCAGGTATCCTCCTGTGAGTCCTTGCCCATATCCGTTATTTCCGGTTCAAGCCCTATGAATTTTAGGGCTTCGGCCTGCATTTTGTACAGCTTGTAGTATTCTCCTTTTTTCTCCATAAGCTCGCGGTACGTTCCGTATTCGACGGCCTTCCCGTCGTCTATAACCGCTAAAACGTCGGCGTCGCGCAGTGTTGACAGCCTGTGCGCTATGGCTATTGTGGTACGCCCTGTTTTCAGATCGGATATGGAGTTTTGTATCTTTTGCTCGGTTTCGGTGTCCATCGCGGCGGTGGCCTCGTCAAGGATAAGGATTTTCGGGTTCTGGATTATGGTTCTCGCTATGGATATCCTCTGCCTTTCCCCGCCGGAGAGGTCCTGACCGCCGGAGCCAACCTTGGTTTCGTACCCTTCGGGGAGCCGCATAATGAAATCATGGGCGTGCGCGGCTTTCGCCGCCGCTATGATATCGTCGCGGGAGGCGTCGGGATTGGCGTAGTTAATATTATCCGCTATTGTCCCGATAAACAGGTATATTTCCTGCGACACTATGCCGATATTCGTTCTGAGCTGGTGAAGGGAAAGGTCCTTGACGTCAACGCCGTCAATCTTAATAGAACCTTCCTTTACGTCGTAAAGACGCGCGATAAGATTGGAGATTGTCGTTTTGCCCGCTCCCGTCTTGCCGACGATGCCGAGCATCTGACCCGCCTTTACCGAGAGGTTAAAATTTTTTATGACGGGGCGCGCCGGCTCGTACTCGAAGCTGAGTTCACGAATTTCAATATCGCCTTTGATTTCGGGAAGCGTTATTGGGTCTTCCCTGTCTGAAACGTCGGGCTTCGTATCGATTATCTCAAACATCCGCTGAGCGGAGTCCGCGCAGCGCGCCCACCAGTTGAAGACCCAGGAAATAAACTCAATCGGGCTTTCAAGCATCTGCATATATACGATGAACGCCAACAGGTCGCCGAGCTTCAAGCTGCCTTTTGCCACAAGAGTGCCGCCATAGCCCAAGACAAGCGCGGCGACTCCGAAGATGAGCATTGAAAGCAGGGGGAATACGGTGGCTTCCGTATTTGAGTAATCTATCTCGGCGTCCATAAGCTTGCCGCTGTACGAGGTGAAATCCACAAGCTCGTCGGACTCCTTGGAAAACGCCTTTATAATTCTGTGACCGTTTATATTGTCGCTCACCTTTGAGCTTAAAGCCGCGTTTCTTACCCAAACCCTGTGGTGAAGGCTTCTGAATATATTTGCAAATAAAGGATACAAAACGCCTACCACACCGGCAAACGCGAGTACCGAGACTGTCAGCTTAACGCTTGTCGCGAACATTATGATAAGGACGCCGACTACCGTTACGGCGCTTATAACGAGATACGGAAAGCCGTCTATTAAAAACCAGTATATGTTGTTGGAGTCTCTTGTTACGCGCTCCATCAGCGAGCCGGTTTGCTTATGAGTAAAAAACCCGACGGAGAGACGCTGCATAGCCGAGAATATTTTTACCTTGATATCGAAAACAACCCAGGGCAGTATACCCGCAAGCACATATTGGTAAAAAAGCGAAAAAACCTGCGATATAAGCTTTATGGCGACGACAGAGAGAACGACGGAAACAAGGGCGGCGAGCAGCGTTTCGTAATCGGACAGCTCAACCTCGCTTAAAACCTCGTTAAACAGCTTTTTAATGCCTATCTGCGGAGTCAGCAGCGAAAGGCACGTGCTGAAAAACATCGAGAAAATGATAAATAGCATTTTTCCTCTGTGCGGCTTAAAGAACATTAAAAGCCTTTTCGCGACAGAGGTCTTGCTCGAGCATTTTTTGCAAAAGGTTTTGCCCGGCTTTACGGGCTTTCCGCACGCGGGACACACCGTTTCCTCACGCTTTTTCAGAAGGTCGCTGTAATCGCCGCCCTGCTTGTACGAGTTGAAGACCTTCACAAGCTCGTCAAACTGACCAACCCACCGAGAAGAGAGTGACCGAATAGTCGTCTTCCCCGAAGGTGTAAATCAGATGACCCGTGGACAGATAACGCTCCGTTTTAAGCGAATTGATATCGGAAATCGGTATACATTCAAGTCTTAGCAGCTCGGCGTCCGCCGCAAGCCTTTTTCTGCCCTTTTTCGGCTTGATTTTTTCCGAGAACTCAGCTATATAAAGACCTTTTTCGTCAAAAAAAACATAGTTTTCGCGGTATTCGCCGTTTGAGTTCATATCGCTCTTGCAGCTTAAAATAACGCACGACATATCAAACCCCTCCGACGCGAGCTTTTTGTTCACGTCGGGGGGAAAGTTTTCCGAAACGCCCTCAAAACCGGGCAGTCCGGCTTTTTTTATATGAAGTTTAATCAGTGCTTTATTGATAATGTTCATAAAATAATAACGCTTTACAACGCGCCTGTACAGGTATATAATAATCGGGAAAAATCGCGTACTATTAATTTATCATACTTTTTACCGCGGGTCAAGAAAAACATCGGCAAACACTGAATAAAACAATAATTTTCGGCGTAACGCGCGTAATGTCCGCCGCGCCGCCGTATGATAAAAAGGAGATGTGGCCGCTTTGTCAAACGTAAAATTCAAAGGTATTATTCCGGCGATGGTGACTCCTCTGACAAGGGACTTCAAAGTGAACGCAAAAGCCGTAAAACAGATACTTGACTACAATTACGGCGAGGGAGCCGACGGCTTTTACATATGCGGTTCAACGGGGGAGGGTCCGGTTCTCACCGTAAGCGACAGGATTAAGACCGCCGAGACCGTGATTGAGCACAACGCGAAACGCGGCGTGATAATAAACCACGTCGGGGCGGCGTCTCCCGAGGACGCGCTCCTGCTCGCGCGCCACGCGGGCGGGTGCGGCTGCCATGCCGTTTCCTCCGTGGTACCCAATTTCTACTTCAAACACAACGAGGACGAGATAGCCGAATACTATAAAAGGCTTGCGGACGCGGCGCAAATCCCTGTCGTCGCTTACGCGCAGGGGCTTATAGGCGACGCCGATATTGTGAGTCTAATGAAGCGGCTTATGAGCGTGGATAACATAATCGGAGTCAAGTTTACCCTTAACAACTATTACGATATGCACCGTATCAAGGAAATTAACGGCGGAGATATCAACGTTATAAACGGACCGGATGAAACGCTCGTATGCGGTCTTTTAATGGGGGCGCACGCCGGCATAGGCTCCACGTACAACGTGATGTGCCGCGAGTACCGCCGATTGTATGAGGCTTTTATTAAAGGCGACCTTGAAACCGCTAAAAATCAGCAGTTCAAGGTGAACAAGGTAATAGAGATCATTATTAAACACGGAGTGATACGCACCGTAAAGCATATGCTGTCTTATGTCGGGATTGACGCGGGACCGGTGAATTTCCCCGCCGCGGCTTTATCGGAGGACGAAAAAGCGGCAATAAAAAAAGAGCTTGAAGCCGCCGGATATTTTTGTTCCTATAACAACTGAGCGGCGGTTAAATTGAGGAATTAGTTTCCTTGGGTAAAATCGCTTATGGTAATTATTAACGAAAATTACTGTTAAAATGTATGAAAAACGACAGAAGTGATACGCTTCGACGTTTTTCTGTTGCAACAGGTAAAATAATCTGATATAATCAAAAAGTTAAAAGCGGCGGCGCAAAAAAACCTGCGCGTTTTCGGCGGGGGACGCCGATAAAAATGTGATAAAGATATCAACACAGCAATTTAAAAGGGGTTAATAATTGTATGGAAAAGTATTTGATTATCAACGCGGACGATTTCGGGATGTGTCATTCGGCGAATATGGCGGTTATGGATTTACTGTCCAAGGGCTTTATAACGTCCTCGACGATTATGACTCCCTGCTCCTGGGCGAAGGAAGCCGCTAAATGGGCGGGCGAGAACCCTCGGCACGCCATCGGCGTACACCTTACCAACACGAGCGAGTGGGGAGTATACCGCTGGCGTCCGATGAGTACGGGCGGCACAAAATCGCTTTGCGACGAAGAGGGCTTTATGTATCATGACTCCGGCGTGTTTGAGGAAGAAGCCGATATTGACGAGGTCGAGGGCGAAATTTACGCGCAGATTGAAAGCTGTAAAAAATACGGTCTTAATCCGTCGCATCTCGATAATCACATGGGTACCCTTTACGGAATTGAAACCGGGCGTTTCGAGCTGCTCAACCTCATTTTTGATATCGCCGCCGAGTACAGGCTTCCGTTCCGCTTCCCCACGAAATTTTTACCGTCGCAGTTTGACAATTCCATGCTCGAAATCAATATAGATAAAAATCTTATAATGTCTATTTTTGAAAGGTTTACAAGATACGCGAACGACAAAGGCGTAATAACGCCCGACTACCTCATTCCGGGCGAGTGGAACGGTCCGCAGAAGGACAGTTACGAAAATTACAGGGAGTATATGTATGAATTCTATAAGACCTTTCCGGACGGCGTCACGGAAACGTACATACACCCCGCTCTCGAAAGCGAGGAAATGAAAGCCGTTACAGGCTCGTGGGAAAAAAGGTCTTGGGAGTACAGGCTCTTTGCCGACCCCGCGTTCAACCGATATATAAAGGACTGCGGGATACAGCTGATAAGCTACAGGGACCTCGCGAAAATGAGAGGCGCGGAATAAAATGCAATTTTGGCGAGGGCTGCGCCTGATTAAGTTACAAGTTGCAGGTTGGAAGTGGCAAGTTTCGGAACCTGCAGTTGGCATTATAATTAAAAACAACCAAAACAAAGGACTCAAATCTTGATTGTGATTTGAGTCCTTTATTTTAGATTTATAAGGAAAAACGCACAGCGTTTTTGAATTATAATCGGGGTGCGGGGCTTGCCCCGCCCAAAACTTGCCACTTGCCACTTGAAACTTCCAACTTAAATTGAGGGCGGCAAAGCCGCCCTTCAATTTAAAACCCTTGCAGTCCCACCGCTACTCGCAGAATGAGCCTTGCGTCGGGAACCTCAACCTTCTTACTGCCGTCAACGTCGGCGGCTAATGACTGGAAATCGCTTATGGTATCAAGCTTGACCGCGGCGCGAAGCGCCTTTCTCGCGTCGGAGACATTGACCTTTCCGTCGCCGTCAAGGTCGCCCTTCACGACTACCGTCAATGAGTCCAGAATAACGTCGCCATCCATAAGCCTGATTTCGCAGCCCGTGCCGACAAGCTCGTTTTCACCGAGCGGTTCGCCGTCTTTGTATATGCCGATATCCCCGCCGCTGAACTGTGAAAGCAGATTTTCGGTTGTTATTCCTGCGCTTACGCCCGTCAGCGCGTTTAATTTATTATCGACTTCAAGATTAGAGTCGGGGTCGGGCAAAAGAGCCTCGCTAATAATTAAATAATGAATGTTGTTAATAATCGCATAATTTTCAGCTTCACTGTTTTCATAACAATATATCGTAAGAAGCTCGCAAGCTGCAAACGCGTAATGCCCGATATCTGTTACGCTTTTGGGGATAGTTATGCTTGAAAGCGATGTGCAGCTCGCAAAAGCTCCAAACCCTATACTTGTTATACCTTCAGGGATTGTAACGCTTATAAGTGATGTGCAGCAATGAAATACAAACTCTTCAATACTTTTAATACCACCGGGGATAGAAATCTCTTTAAGGGATTCACAGGATTCAAATGCTTGCCACCCGATACTTGTTACGCTGTCCGGAATTGTGACACCTGTAAGCTTTGAGCAGTTGCGAAACGCCGAGCCCCCGATGCTTACCAAATTATTGGAAAGCTTGATGCCGGTAAGCGACGTGCAGCCGTCAAAAGCGGAATTACCAATATCTTTGACGCTGTCCGGCATTATAATCTCTGTTAAGAGCATGCAGCTGTTAAAGGCGGAATGACCAATACTTGTAACACCGGAAGGAACATGATATATTCCGGTTTTCCCTTCGGGACAAATCAACAGTTCCGACGCGTCTTTATTAAATAAGATTCCGTCGGTACTGCGGTAACATTCATTATCCGTATCGACATTTATTTCCGTCAGCGCCGTACAGCCGGCGAATGCGTAATCACCGATTCCCGCTACGCTGCCCGGTATTGTGATACTCGTAAGCAACGCACATTCATGAAAAGCGCACCATCCGATATATTTCATACCGTCGGGAATTCGGACGCTTGTGAGCAATGAGCAGGATTGGAACGCACAATCCGCAATACAAACCGTACCCGGCTTGATTTCATAATCTCCGTTTAGCTCTTCTTTTGCTTCAATCAAATAACTGCCGATATATAATACGCCGTCTTCCCAGTTCGTTAAGTCATTATAATATGCCGTATAATAAAACGCAGATTGACCGATACTTGTTACGCCGCCGGGAATGATGATATCTGTCAGTGATGAACAGAAGTAAAATGCACTCCATCCGATATATTTAACACTATCGGGGATTCGGACGCTCGTCAGCGAAGAGCAAAACTCAAACGCATACTCCCCAATGCCGACGACCGGTAAACCTTCAATTTCCGAGGGGATTTCGAGAGCGCCGTTTATCATCTCGTCGCAGTCGGTTATAATCATTCCTGTTTCACCCTCATTCTTTTCATAAGAGATGAAATCCTCCCAGTTCGTTGCTTCAACCGGAATGTCGGCGGTTTCAATGATTTCCCCGCATTCCATGCATTCTATATGCTTTAAGCCCGGCTCGAGAGAAGTCGGCTCCTTATCGACAATCCAATCACCCGGATTGTGGTCTGACTTTGCGAGAGCGGTCCCGACCGAAAGTACCGACAGGCAGTCGGGGCAATACAAATCGCCCGAATACCCCTCCGACGAACATGTGGAAGCGGAAGCATTGATCAGGTGCGCGTTGGAATGGCTGCAATTCAGTGTTAAATTAAACGCCTTTATTGTGCGCTCGCTGTCTAAGGAAACCGTACTGTCATTATAGTCGGTAATGCATACGGTAAAAGCCGCCGTTAACGCCTCGGTATCTATGATATCAAAGACAAATTCAGAAACCGCTTTTCGTGTGCTTGTATTTATCGGCTTCAGATAAAGCCCACCATCCATTACGGAATTACCGTCAAGTATGATACCGCTGGTATGTATATACGGGGTTATCCAATCTTTCGCCATATACCCGTCACGATTCTCAATCGAAACAACTGTTTTATCAAAATAAACTTTTACAAAATAGTCATCAAGACTGTTTACCGGTGGAAAGCTGACGGTAATATTTATTTTCCCGTCCTCCATTTTTATTGACGCGTCCATTTGTGATATGGCTTCGGGCAAAGGCGGGAATAAAGATGTGTCAATTACCGTCGTCCCGCTGTAGATCTCAAAGCCTTCTCCTTGGGGAATACTCACAGAGCCGTCTTCATAACACTCCAGCTTTACGGTAAAATCGGCCTCTGAAAACACATCGCTTTTAACGGTAAAAACGAATTTCGCAAACGCCTGCTGTGCGGATGTGTTTAATGAGCAGTCAAATAAAGCGGCATGTTTCACGGTATTGCCGTTATTTTCAACTCCTCCTGTGTAAACGCCGTCATAATCCCAGCCGGGGGCCGAATAACCGTTGGAGTTGCTTCCGATTGACATAATATTCTTATTAAAGTCAACACTGACACAACAGTATTCGAGTCCGTTTACGGGCAAAATACTGACTACAACCTCAATCCTGTCTCCGACCTGCTGAACTAAAACGCTCAACCCGGGATTTTGGGCGGTAACGAGAGGCGCGGACAGTATCAATACCGCCAGTACCAGAAAAACCGAAAGCACTTTTTTTACAAACATATTCTTTCCTCCTAATTCAAATTTTAGATATCAGATGTTAGATTAAAAACCTTGCAGTCCCACCGCTACGCGCAGAATTAACCTCGCGTCGGGAACCTCAACCTTCCCGTTGCTGTCCACGTCGGCGGCTAATGACTGGAAATCGCTTATGGTATCAAGCTTTACAGCGGCGCGAAGCGCCTTTCTCGCGTCCGGAACATTGACCTTTCCGTCGCCGTCAAGGTCACCCTTTACGACTACGGTCAAAGAGTCAAGAATATCGCCGCCGTACATCAACTGAACGACGCAGCCCGTGCCGACAAGCTCGTTTCCGCCGAGCGGTTCGCCGTCTTTAAGTATCTCAATCTCGCCGCCGCTGAACTGTGAAAGAACATTCGCGGCAGTCGTTCCGGCTGCTACGCCCGTTAACGCGTTCAGACTGTCGTTGATTTGAAGAGAGGAGCCGTCAACGAGGTTAAATAGAGAGTCGCCGCCTATTATCTCATAATCGAAGCCGTTCTCCACGGCGTATCTGTAACCCGCGCTTCCGGCGTAGCACCGAATTAAAAAACCGTATACGGTATAGAAATCCTTATAATCAAGGTAGTAACCAAACGCCCAGTCCCCGATGCTCGTCACGCTGTCCGGTATCGTGACGCTCATAAGCTCTGAGCAGCCGATAAACGCTCCTTCTCCTACGCTTTTAACACTGTCCGGTATCGTGATGTTCGTGAGTGACGCGCAGTCCTCAAACGCCCAGCCCGCAATACACAGCGTCCCCGCTTTGACAGCGTAACTGCCGCTTATATCCCATTCCGCTTCAATCAGATATTTGCCGATATATAATACGCCGTCTTCCCAGTTCGTATCATCGTTGTAATATGCCGTATCATAGAAGGCGCCCCATCCGATGCCCGTCACACTGTCCGGTATCGTGATACTTTCAAGCGAGGAGCAGCCGTAAAACGCTTCTTCTCCGATGCTCATTACGCTGTTCCCGATTGTGACGCTTGCCAACGATGAGCAATGGGAAAACGCCCAGTCCCCGATACTGACTACGGGCAGCCCGTCAATCTCTGACGGAATGACGAGGTCGCCGCTTGCATCCTCATCACAATTGGTGATAACAATCCCTGTACCGTCATCCGAAGTCATATAAGATAAAAAACCTATAACACTATCCTCCTGACAAATAACTATGCCGGGAGTGAGCTTGGCGACAACCATGCCGTTGGAATTCCTGATTATTAAAAGATTTTTGGTTCTGTCTGCGGTCAGCGTATAGCCTATTACCGCGAGAGCGTCGTCGGCGCAGCCGAGAAGTAAGTCCTGCGCGGCGATATTGCCCATCAGGTCGCCCATATCGTCAAGCTCGTTCGCGATAACATAAGCATACGCTTCGTCAAGGATCTCAACAATTTCGTTGTATTGAGACTCGGTGAGGTCAATGGCGTTGCATGCATACTCTGCGGCGTTGATGTACGCTTTCGGAACGGTGATGACGCCCTTGTCAGTCTTATACTTTGTTTGAACGTAATCGATAAGTGCCTGCTCATAAGTATTGATACCCGAAGTGCCGCTAACGGCGAAACCGGAAAGCGTAAAATCAGCGACGAGCGCCGAAAGCCCCGCAAGCGGCGCGGACAGTATCAATACCGCAAGTACCAGAAAAACCGAAAAGAATTTTTTCAACATAAAGATCCTCCTTATTAACGCTACTATCAAAAGGTACACCTTTTGAAAGTAGTCTGTAATTGAGATAATTTTCAAGATATATGTCATATATATTCCATTATTTATAAAAAAGAGTTGATTTTTAATTTTAATATGGTATAATTTTACATATCAAACGGGCTTTCAAAAGGTGTACCTTTTGAAAGACGTTTATTCTTTCATCTCCTTCAGCCTG
>CAZQXZ010000072.1:0-10389 GCA_964597515.1 uncultured Eubacteriales bacterium
GTCGTATTCTGGGCTTCGTCCAATATAATGAAGCTGTCGTCAAGAGTCCTGCCGCGCATATAAGCGAGCGGAGCCACCTCGATACTGCCGCGCTCCTGATATTTCTGAAAGCTCTCGGCTCCGAGCATATCAAACAAAGCGTCATACAAAGGGCGAAGATAAGGGTCTACCTTGCTTTGCAAATCGCCGGGAAGAAAACCGAGCTTTTCGCCCGCTTCAACCGCCGGTCTCGTAAGAATAATTCTGTTTACCTCTTTATTGCGAAACGCCGCGACAGCCATCGCTACGGCAAGATAAGTCTTGCCGGTGCCCGCGGGTCCCACTCCGAAAACAACGGTGTCCGCCAGGATAGCCTCAACATATCTCTTTTGCCCGAGGGTCTTCGGTTTTATGGGTTTCCCTTTGCTTGTTATGCATACGCAGTCCCCTCCTATAGCCGAGACCTTGTCCTCGTTCCCGTCGTTGACAAGCGATATGACATAGCGGACATTCTGCTCCGTAAGAGCCTCTCCCTTGTTAATAAGGGTCAAAAGACCGTCAACCGCCCGCCCCGCTTTGGAAACGCTCTCCACATCGCCGACAATTTTCATTTCGGAGCCTCTTGTGATAACCTCCACATCAAAAGATTTTTCAACAAGCTTTATGTTTTCGTCAAAGCTTCCGAAAAGCGAGACAGCTTGCTCGAGCCTGTCCAGGCTAACTGATTTTTCAAACATATAAAACCGCCAAACCATATTATTATTGTCCGCACACGAAAGCAATAATTCGCGGACGGCACGGGAAACCACATGCAAACTTACATTATTTATAAATAGTATTCTAACATATATTTTGTATAAAGTCACTAAAAAACCGCAAATTTTTTAATTTAATAATTTGTAGAAGATTATTTATTTCCAACATATATTTCTCTCTGCTCTGCAATATCTTCAATTCCTCTGTATTCGCCTTTGATTATAACCGAGTCCTCGCCGTGCATTACCGAGTGTGTTATTTTCGTCCTTTCAAGCCCCATCAGTTCTTCCCTTTCCGACTTGACAAGCGAAAGTAAGGAAAGAAGCTGCGCCTGCTGTCTGGTATATTCGCTCATTTGCTCTGAAAGCTCATAGCGGGCTGCCCGCGTAATTCCGACGGGCAGAACCGATCGTCTGCCTTTAACCATAATATCCTGCGTAAAAAAGTTATCGCCTTTAAGGCAGAGCGGAATTCTGAGTGAAAAGAAATATATATAATACGCATCTTTCGCAAGAGCGATTGTTTTTCCGCTTTGCGCAAGCGACGTTTTGCCGTATAAAACGGTGTTTGTCTCGGCAAATACCCTGCCTTGCGCGTGACGCAGAACCTCCGTATTGTCTTTGTTTACGGTGACGCCGCTTATCAATAAATCGCCTTTAAGCACTACCTGCTCGAGCTGTACTGTTTTTGTGCCTATATTTATCTCTATTTTCTTTATTATGCCGTCTTTTTTCGCGATTACGTTGACAGGCGTTTCCAAATCGATTATTTCGGGTCCCTTTTGCGTTTCCCTAACCTCTACTTGAACCTTGGAGCCGAGAATGTTGACGGAAAGCCACGAGATTTCCGGCAGCTTCGCCAGCAGGCTTTTTTCAACCGGCGCTATGTCAATGCCGCTTTTAAACACACCGATTTTAATGCCTTCCCCATTTAAGATTTCAACAATTTTTTCAGAGCTGACCCCTATGTTTCCGACAACCTCAACCTCCCATACGATTGAGGACATAAAAGCTACAAATATAAGAAGTACGGCAAAACCGGCAAGCAGCCCCACACGCGCCTTATTCCTGTAAGCGACGAACGGAAGTCCTCTTTTGCGCGTTATTTTGACCCGCATTCCCGAGCGTTTCGCGGGGCTTCTTATATGTTTATAGTCCTTTGCCCTCATACAGGCGGCAAGCGAGCTTTTTTTATATGAGACGTCCCAGAGCAAAAGCCCTTCCCGACTGCACAGATTTATAAATCTTTCGCAAAAGCCTCCCGTCGCGGTAAATTCCACATAACCGAACAGGAGTCTCAGTATTTTTACAAAAATCATACTTCACCTCAAACACTGAAAAATTCAATACCGCTTATCTCGCCGGTTATTACCGCCTGACCGTAAACGAGCGAGGACATAACGAGGTCGAGTCCCGTAAACCTGACGCATATCCCGCTAAGTTTCAGCTCAATACCGTTTTCATCGTAGCTGACTATAAATTTACAGCCGTCAATAACGGCGCGGCGGTTTTCACTCAGCTCAATAACGGAGCCGCGCAGCTCAACAAGTCCGTTTGGCGCTTCTTTTTTTCTCACCCATATCATCTCCGTTATAATATTTACTATGGCATTCAGCATAGATATTACGGAAAGACATTATTTTTTGGAGATAATATGAAAAAGACAGTCCGAATTATATTAAAGGACATACCAAAAACCATTTTTATCGTTTTAGCCGGCGCCGGACTGCTTTTTTATTCAAAGGAGGCGTCGGCGGGAATAAGAGACGGTATTGAGCTTAATCTTCAAACGCTTGTGCCGTCCCTGTTTCCGTTTATGATACTTTCCTCATATATAGTCAACAGCGGCGCGCTAAAACCGCTCGCGAGGGTCTCTTCCCCCGCCCTGCGTTTTATATTTAAGCTTGGTGAAAACGCGCTGCCGTCGCTGCTAATGGGGCTGATAGGAGGATATCCTGTCGGCGCCATGACGGCGGCGTCGCTCCTGCGCAAAAATGAAATAACACAAAACGAGGCCGAAAGGCTTATGCTTTTCGCCGTAAACGGCGGACCCGCGTTTATGATAACAGCCGTGGGAAGCGGTATGCTTCAAAATAAGACACTCGGTATAATTTTATATGCGTCCGTCGCTTTAAGCTCTTTGACAATAGGGTTTATTCTGCGCTTTTTTTCCGAAGCAAATTTGCCGAGAGAGCCGGTCGTTTCCTGTGTTTCGGGTAAAAACGCATTTACCGCGGCGGTGGCGGATGCCTCAAAATCAATATTCGGCGTCTTTGGCTGGGTGCTTACCTTTTCATGCATAGGAGGACTTATCGATACGCTCGGCATAACGAGTTATTTTTCTGTCATGCTCAAGGCAATCCTAGAAATATCCACGGGCATCCGCGCCGGCGCCGGAGTTTTGCCCGTACCTGTAATTGCGGCGCTGACGGCATTCGGCGGTATAGCAGTCGTCTGTCAAATAAAACCGTATTGTGACGAATGTGGAGTAAAAATCAAAAAGCTGCTAACCATAAGGCTCCTTTGCGCTGCACTTTCGGCGTTCGTTTGCTCGCAGTTGCTCAGAATTTTCAGCGTAAGCGCGCAAGTATCGGCGTCTGTCGGCGAAAAAGCCGTTTTTTCGGCGTATTCCGTCCCCGCGGCGCTCACGCTTCTTTTAATGTGCGCTATTTTTGTTTTAGATGTTGAAAACAAAAGAGAAAAGTGTTAAACTTTAAGGCAGTGGGAGTCGCCTTAATATGAAGGGAATGATTAACGTTGAAAAACTCAATTGACTACGGCGCCGTCCGTCAGTGCCTATACTGCGAACACGGCAACCCGACAGCCGACGGCAAAAGTGTTCTTTGCATAAAAAAAGGCGTTATGCTCCCCTATTCCAATTGCAGGAAATACAGATACGACCCTCTCAAAAGAGAGCCTTACTTAAAACCCCAAAGAATTGAGTATTCACAGGAAGAATTTTCCCTTTAATAGAGTTTCTCCGGAAAGCCGACTGTTTTCCGGAGAAATATTTTTCAAAATGTTGTAAATGACCTTGAAAAAAACACAAAATATAGTAGAATGATAAAAGAAGCTTCATTTTCGTAATGAAAATAACAAGGAGGTAGAAAAGTGGCCGAGATTTTTGATGAGCTGGATACTATTCCGTTCGGTCCTCTGGGAATAATAGCTCTCCCGGGCTGCGAGGAAATATGCAAAAAGATTGACCGATATATTGTTAACTGGCGGGAAGCGCGGGACAGCAAGCACAAATCTACCATCTCGTTTTCAGGGTATCAGAAAAGCTCTTATATGATTGACGTCACTTTTAACCGTTTCGGAACGGGCGAGGGCAAAGCGGTAATACATGAAAGCGTCCGCGGCTACGACGTTTTCATTATATGCGATATGTTCAATTACGGCATTTCGTTCCCGATGTACGGCAAAGAGTATTTTATGAGTCCCGACGACCATTACGCCAATCTGAAAAGAGCGATTTCAGCTATCGGCGGCAAGGCGAGAAGAATTACCGTAATCATGCCGATGCTATACGAGGGCAGGCAGCACAAACGCTCCGGAAGAGAGTCGCTCGACTGCGCTATTTCGCTGCAAGAGCTGTGCCAGATGGGCGTTGAGAACATTATTACCTTTGACGCGCACGACGCCCGCGTTCAGAACGCTATCCCGCTTAAAGGATTTGAGAATGTTCAGCCCACCTATCAGATGGTAAAAGCGCTTACGCGAAACATTCCCGACATCAGGTTTGACCCGGAGCATCTTATGATTATCTCGCCGGACGAAGGCGGAATGAGCCGCTGTATTTATTATTCCACCGTACTCGGGCTTCAGCTCGGTATGTTTTATAAACGGCGCGACTATTCTCGCGTCGTGCAGGGCAGAAATCCGATTTTGGCGCACGAATACCTCGGAGCAAACCTTGACGGGAAGGATTGCCTTATCATCGACGATATGATTTCATCCGGCGAATCGATGCTTGAAGTCGCCGGGAAGCTCAAGGAGCTAAATGCCAGCAGAATTTTTGTCTGTACAAGCTTCGGACTTTTCTGCAACGGGCTTGAAAGCTTTGACAAAGCTTACGAGGCGGGTATATTCACAAAGGTTTTCACCACAAATCTCGTGTACCGCACTCCGGAGCTTATATCGCGAAAATGGTACTGCGAGGTTGATATGAGCAAGTACTTATCCTATATTGTCGATACGCTCAACCACGACGTTTCTGTAAGCCACCTCTTAAACCCCGCAGACAAAATTGCCGTGCGCCTCGCCGAACACAGGGCGAAGCAGCAGGCGGACGGGCTGTTCGATGAACAGCTTACAATGATAAATTAAATAAAATATGATATTCCATATTATAAAAAAGAGGGAAACCGGTTGAAATACATAGTTTTGCTGTATGACGGAATGTCGGATTACCCCGTTCCCGCGCTGGGCGGAAAAACGCCGATGGAGCTGGCGAAAAAACCGCTTCTTGACTGCCTTGCCTCAAAGGGCGAGGTCGGTCTTGTAAAAACAGTTAAAGACGGCTTGAAGCCGGGCAGCGACATAGCGAATATGAGCGTTTTGGGTTATGACCCCGACGAAAATTATACGGGGCGTTCCCCTCTTGAGGCTGTGAGCATCGGAGCCGAAATCCTCGACACAGATATTGTTTTTCGCTGTAATACCGTAACGCTTTCGGATGAAACCGAATACGAAAAAAAGACTATGACCGATTACAGCGCGGGCGATATCTCAACAGAGGACGCGGCGCAAATCATAAAAGCCGTACAGGAGCGTTTTGGGAACGATAAATTCAGGTTTTACAGCGGCGTCAGCTACCGTCACTGTCTTATTTGGCACAACGGCACGCCGGAGCTCGGCGAACTGACTCCCCCGCACGATATTACGGGTAAGGTGATAGCTGATTACCTTTCAAAAAGCAAAAACGCCCAAGAGCTTATAAGAATGATGAAAGAGAGCTATCTTCTGCTAAAAGACCATCCGGTCAACGCAAGGCGAATGCGCGAAGGCAAACGCCCAGCAAACTCGATATGGCTCTGGGGAGAAGGTACGAAGCCCTCCCTTCCCGCGTTTTATGAAAAGTACGCTCTAAAAGCAAGTGTTATCTCAGCGGTAGACCTTCTCAAAGGTATAGCGAAATGCGCGGGAATGAACGCTCCGGACGTAAAAGGAGCCACGGGATATTTAGATACAAACTTCGAAGGTAAGGCGCATAAAGCGTTGAGCGAGCTGAAAAGAGGACAGGACCTTGTATATATCCACATTGAGGCTCCCGACGAATGCGGTCACAGAAACGAACCCGAAAACAAGGTGCGCTCGATAGAGCTTATTGACGAAAGAGTCCTAAAAATCCTTCTTGAAGGATTAGAGGAATATGACGACTATAAAATAATGGCGCTTCCCGACCATCCTACTCCGATAGCGACTATGACGCATGCGGGAGACCCTGTTCCGTATATGATTTATCATAAAAAGGCTCAGGCGGACAACGGGATTAAGACGTTTACCGAAAAAACAGCAAAAGAGACGGGCTTATTCATAGAACAAGGACATATGCTTATGAAGCATTTTATCAACGCTTAGGGGGAAAAAAGATGGAAAATTCATATCATCTTAATACAAACTGCCTGCACGCGGGTTATGAGCCGCAAAACGGCGAGCCGCGCGTGCTGCCGATTATTCAAAGTACTACTTTCAGGTATGAGACCGGCGAGGAAATGGGAAAGCTTTTTGACCTTGAAAAAACCGGGTACTTTTACACAAGACTGCAAAATCCGACCAACGACGCCGTAGCCGCGAAAATCGCCGCGCTTGAGGGCGGCGTCGCTGCCGTTCTGACCTCGTCGGGTCAGGCGGCGTCCTTTTACAGCGTTTTCAACATAGCCTCGGCGGGAGATCATATCATATCAAGCTCAAAGCTGTACGGAGGGACGTTCAATCTCTTTTCGGTGACAATGAAAAGGCTCGGGTTTGACTTTACCTTTATTGATCCCGACGCGTCCGAGGAGGAGCTTGAGGCGGCGTTTCGCCCCAATACAAAAGCTGTTTTCGGCGAGACGCTCGCAAACCCCACTCTTGAGGTGCTTGATATCGAAAAATTTGCGAATGCCGCGCACAAACACGGAGTCCCGCTTATTCTCGACAACACCTTTCCGACTCCAGTCAACTGCCGTCCGTTTGAATTTGGGGCTGACATTATTATACACTCCACTACTAAGTATATGGACGGTCACGCGACAAGCGTCGGCGGCGTGATTGTTGACAGCGGAAATTTTGACTGGGCGCAAAACGATAAATTCCTCTGTCTTACGACTCCCGACGAGTCGTATCACGGCGTCACCTATACGGAGCGGTTCGGCAAAGCCGCGTATATAACCAAAGCGGTGACGCAGCTTATGCGCGATCTCGGCTCTATCCCCTCCCCGCACAATGCATTCCTTTTAAACCTCGGGCTTGAAACGCTGTTCCTTCGAGTCGAGAGGCACTGCCAAAACGCCTTAAAGGTAGCCGAATACCTTTCAAAGGACAGCAGAATTTCATGGATTAACTATCCCTCGCTCACGGGCAACAAATATTACGAATTGGCGAAAAAATATATGCCCTGCGGTACCTGCGGCGTGATATCCTTAGGTATAAAAGGCGGGCGCGATGCCGCGATGAAATTTGCGGACAACCTAAAACTCGCCTCGATAGCCACGCATGTGGCGGACTGCCGCACCTGTTTGCTTCATCCGGCAAGCACAACCCACCGCCAGCTTTCACAGAGTCAGCTTTCGGATATCGGAGTGACGCCCGACTTGATCCGCCTGTCAGTAGGGTTGGAGTATGTTGACGATATTATAGCCGATATTGACCGGGCGCTTTCAAGGGTGTAAAAATGAAAAAGAGATATCTGTTTACCTCGCTTATTCTTATCCTCGCTATAATCAGCGCCGCGTTTTCCGGATGTAAAAGCAAATCCGATACCGAGCAGAACAACGAAATCAACGTTATTCATAACGCTATGAATATCTCGGTCAACAACAAAACGCTTGACGCCAAAACGCTTGAAGCTGAGATGGGCGCCTTTTCGGGCGGCAAAGGCACGGTATATGAAACGCTTTTCGAACAGCCCGTAAAAATAAATACAATAATACTGCAAGAAGGTTCGGAAAACGCTGTCAAAAGCTTTACGGTTGAAGCGGAGATTAACGGTGAATACACTCCCATATATGAGCAGGATGCCGTCGGACATCTCAGATACTGCGCTTTTGATACGGTAACGACAAACGGTTTTAGGATTATCGTCAACGACGCCGGACAGGACGGTCAGTTTCAAATAACGTCTACTGAGGCATATTGTATCGAAAGAGAAAAAAGGGAATTCAGAATAACCTCGTACCTGATTGGTTCCGAAGCGTATAAAAAAGAATATTTCAACACCGCCGCGCTCAATGTCGTCACGGACATTATCGTCTTCGGCCTTATGTCTTTTGACTGCGACGGAAACATCATCTATAACGATATTACGGTTGACGGTAAGTCTGTAAGCGGTAAAGACGCCCTTAACACGGTTCTCGGCAATATCCGAGGCTCGGCGGCAGAGCTTGGCAAAAATATTATGATACACATTAACCTGCTCGGACCGGACGCCGACGGCACATATGAGGACTGGGACGGTGAAATGATAGCCAAAGGCGATATGCACGCCCTCGCCTTCAAGGATAACCGCGAAAAGCTTATCGCTTCAATAACGGCTCTGCTTGACGAGTACAGCCTTGACGGAATCTATTTTGACTATGAGTATCCGATAAAGGATAAGCATAAGAAGGCGTATAGCAGCTTTTTAGCCGAGTTAAAGAAGAATATTCCGGAAAAAGTCCTCGGAGCCGCGCTTGCGAAATGGTGCTGCGATTTAAGCTCAGCCGCCAAAAACGCGCTTGACAGAGTGGAGATTATGGCGTATGACGAATTCGACTCCTCAGGAAACCACTCCTCATTTTACGCCTCTGTATCGGCTATCGACGCGTTTTTAGGCGAGGGGTATGAGAAAGAGAAGCTTTCGCTCGGAATTCCCTTCTATGCCAGACCTGCCGACAGGGGGGCTTTCTGGTATTGCTATTCGCTTGAAGCCGATAGGCTCGGGAAATTTAAAAATTTCGTTACGGGATCCGCTCCCGCGGCGGACGATAAATGTGAAACGAGATATTACAACTCATATCAGATGACCTATGACAAGACCGCCTATGCCTATGATACCGGGATAGGCGGAGTAATGATATGGCATATGAACTGCGATTTACGTTATAACAGCGAGCTATCGCTATTTAAAGCCATTTTTAACACTGTTCAATCAAGATAACAAACGCATTATTGCGGAATTTTGTAACATTTATAAATAAAGCAGTAACAAAAAATCTTATCCTCCGTAGAATGGTATTGAAGTTTTGCTTCAATATATTTAAAGGAGGATTATTCATGTCAGACAGACACTGCTGCCCTGATGCGTCCCGCATCAAGGAAGCTCTATGTATCGATACCGAAAGAGTATACGATTCATGCGCGGATAAGGACTGTCTTCGCGATCTGAGGCTTTATATTCCGGATCAGTGTCAACGCTATGTTGACAACGCCTGCGCGGTAAGGTGCAGAGGCTGCGAAATACTTAACTGTCTCGTCGAAGTTGAGAAGGTTCCATTTAACAAAGGGTTTTATACAGTAGACCTTACTTTCTACATCAAAGTGACGTGCGACCTTATAGGCGCGCCCGGATGCCCGGCAACCATTGTTTGCGGTTTGGCTTGCTTCAACAAAAAGTGCATCCTTTACGGAAGTGAGGGAAGCGTAAAAATCTTTACGTCGAAATACAGGGAAGATTCGCTTGACGAAGCCCTTCCGATGGCGGACACAAACCCGCGCGCGAAAGTACAGTGCGCCGACCCGGTATGCCTGAGCGCCGAGCTTTGCCGCATATGCGACTGCTGCAACACTCTCGGAGAGTGCGATATCAGCGTACCGAGCAGCATATCCAAATGCTTTGACGGCTGCATCACCTGCAATCCCTGCGGCGAAAGGGTTATCAGAGTGACAATAGGCGTCTTCTCGATTATTCAGCTTCAAAGAGACGTCCAGATGCTCATTCCGGCATATGATTTCTGCGTACCGACCAAGGAATGCTGCTGCGACACCGAGGATCCGTGCGACGCGTTCAAGAAGATACGCTTCCCGATTGACGAATTCTTCCCGCCCAACCGCGAGGATAACAACGCCTGCGACTCCTGCACACCGAAGTGCGGCTGTCAGTAACAGGTTTTTCGCGAACAAGTAAAAAAAACCAATAAGTAAGCAAACGCCGGCATAAATCCGTTATACTCGGATTTGCCGGTGTTTTTTGAGCGCAGGACTATTTTGGGTAATAATTACTAAATAAGGAGCGGAAATATTAGCGGTATTGACATATATAAAAGCGTGTAAATATGTGGTAATATTTAGTAAAATGTCGATGGATAGCAACAATATTAATAAAAAGCGCATTATCACAAACTTTCAATAATGGAGGGGTATTAAATGACAGGGAAGTTTAAGGCGGGTATCAGGGTTCTTTCGGTAATATTGACGGCATTATTTTTAATCGAGATTTTACCCAATAAGGTGTTCGCGCAGGAACTTAATGAAT
>CAZQXZ010000073.1:0-7079 GCA_964597515.1 uncultured Eubacteriales bacterium
AAGAGCAAATATTGCTCTTTTTGCAAATGCGTTTCGCAAAATGCATTTGTTCAGTGGACATTATAAGAAGGCGTTGTTTACAATAACGTCCCGCGCCCACATAGCCCACTCCGGTTCGACTCCGATATCCCAGTATGAGGGATAGTCCTTCGCTATCCACGAGCCGCCGCACTTTTTGAATATCTCAAGCATCTCAAAGGCGCGTCTTTCAATCAGCTCGCGGTTTCCCGTGGGCAGCACCTTCTGAATGTCGACAGGGGAGTGAAAAACCGCTCTTTCTCCGAACTCGGCGCCGAGCACCTCGCTCGGGTAGGCGTCGGGTTGGTCGAATTGGAATACGTCCACGCCGGCGTCTATAAAATCCTCGATAAAAGCATAGTTGTAACCGCACGAATGTAAAAAACACTTAATTCCCGCATTGTGATACGCGTCAAAAACCTTTTTATACGCGGGCTTGAACAGCTCTCGGAAGGAATTGGGGGAGATAAAGGTTCTGTCCTGTGTTCCCCAGTCGTCGCCCATCATTACGCCGTCCACGCCGCAGCCGTGAAGCAGTCCGGCAACCTCAATCTCGTGCGCGGCAATTCTGTCGCAAAAAGCGACAACCATTTCGGGTTCAAGCACGGTGTCCGCAAGCGCGTTTGACATAAGCCTCGCGTCCCTGAGCGATGAAAACACGGAGCATCCCGAAACCATTATAAACCCTTCGCTCTCGGAAAGGTCAAATTTTTTGAGCCTTTCGCAATGAGTCTTGTCTATTTCAGGCATCGTGTATTTCTCGAAATCAGACCATTCCTGAATAGCGCCGCGAATACACTCGCCCTTTGTTTTGCCGTTAAACCTTCCGTATATATTGCCGAAGCGGTCGGCTCTGACTTCCCCCGAAAAACCTGTTATTTCAAGCAGGTTTTTATGTTTTCCCCATTTATCATACGGATTTGGCTTTTCGTTCACATATGTACGCCCCGAAACATATACTAAGTCGTTATATTGCGGGTCTAAAAAATTAAAACCTATTCTCGGCGCGCCCTCGTGTTCTATAATTCTTCTTATAATTTCCTTCGGCGTCATGCGAATATCCCCATTCCCGTTTTTCTATACAATACCACATCGCCGCAGTTTTGTAAATCAAAAAGCAGTTCAATTTAAGTTGGAAGTGGCAGGTTGGAAGTGGCAAGTTATGGGAGGGCTGCGCCCTCACCCGGATTTAAGTTGGAAGTTGCAGGTTGGAAGTTGGAAGTGGCAAGTTATGGGAGGGCTGCGCCCCTCACCCGGATTATAATTCTAAAACAACCAAAATAAAGGACTTAAATCACAGCGGGTTTGAGTCCTTTATTTGCTTAGGCATCGGAGAGCCTCTACTCGATTGTTATTCTTCCATCTGTTTGCCCAGGAAGCTTGCGGCTACTTGGGCGAGCTTGATTTCGGTCTGAGTCGCAAAGCCGCCGTTTTCGCGAAACAGCAGTATAACGCAGCCCGATACGTCTCCGCCGCCGATTATCGGGAATATTACACAGGCGTTAGCGGCGGAACCCTCAAAGGGTATCAGAGGCGATACGCTCGCCGAAGCCACATAGCTTGTGCGGTTTTCCATGATTTCCTCCAGCTCGGAAGAAACGCGTCTTTCAAAAACCTCTTTCTTTGGAATACCCGCGCAGGAAATGATGTGGTCACGGTCGCTTATGAGCACGGGCATACCCGTAGCTCTGCTTAAAACCTCGGAATACTGACCCGAAAATTCTGATAATTCGTTCATCGGCGAATATTTTTTAAATATGACGCCTCCGTCGCTTTCCGTAAAGATTTCCAAAGGGTCGCCCTCGCGAATTCGCAGCGTTCTTCTTATTTCTTTCGGTATAACGACTCTGCCGAGGTCGTCAATTCTTCGTACAATACCTGTTGCTTTCATATATCTTAATCTCCCTCACTTAAAACATTTATTGCTTTTATTGTTCGTAAAGTGAAGCTGTTTATACCAAAATACGAAAACTTTTATCTTAAATTTCCGGCGTTTTCAATATGCCGTACAGTCTTGAAAGCGTTTCTTTAAGGCGTGACAAATCGATACCCGAATAATTGATTATCAGTATATGTTCATATTTTTTATCGGGCAAAAAAAGATAATCGCTCATAAACGCCAATCTGATGTCTTCTCTTTCGGCTTGGCGCTTCAACTCTGAGTCGGAGACGTCAGTTTTGATTTTCATCAAAAAGTGAAGACCCGCCTTTTCCTCGTTTATGGTTACTATATCTGTAAAAGGACTTTCTTTTATTGCCGAAATTACACAGTCGCGTCTTTGGCGGTACATTTTTTTTGTGCGGTTTATGTGTTTTTCAAACGAGCCGTTCATTATAAATTTTGCCAGCGTATACTGTTCAAAGCTCGGCACGGTACATGAGTAAAAATCCATTTCCTTTTTATATTTTTCAAACAGATGCGCGGGGAGAACCATATAGCTAATCCGTATCGACGGAGCGATGGTTTTTGAAAACGTGTTTATATAAATAACCTTTTCGCCGCCGTCTATGCCAAACATGGTTTCTATTGGCTTTCCGGCAAAACGGAACTCGCTGTCGTAATCGTCCTCAAGGATATATCTGCCATCTTTTTCGTTCGCCCATCTAAGCAGGCTCTGCCTTCTGCCTATGGGCATAACTATTCCCGTAGGATAGTGGTGCGCGGGGGAAATATGCACGACATCGGATTTTGTTTTGCAAAGAGCGCTGACGGAAAGTCCTTCTGCGTCAAGGCTTATGTGTTCGCGCGAAATTCCGTTTATCCCGTAAATTTTAGCGATTTTTGTATAACCCGGGTTTTCTACCGCGTAGATTTTATCCCTTCCCAAAAGCTGCGTTATCAGATTATAAAGATATTCCGTACCCGCTCCGATGATTATATGCTCCGGATTTACGGTCATTCCTCTGGAGTGATAAAGATAAAAGGCGACAGCCTCCCGCAATTCGCGCGAGCCGTTATGCTCCACGGGCGCAAGAAGCTTTTTATCATGCAGAAGTATTATTTCCCGCATAGTTTTCGCCCATACGGAAAAAGGAAAGATTTCCGAAAACACGGAGTTTTTTTGAAAATCCATAAAATACTCTTTTTGTTCGGTTCTTTCTTCTGAGAAAACCGGTTTTTTAACGCTTTTTACAGCTTCTTCTACCCTTGAAACAAAATAGCCGCTCTTTTCAAGCGCAAAGACATATCCTTCCGCTATAAGTTGGGCATAGGCGTTTTCAACCGTGATGACGCTGATTTTCAGGTGCTGCGCCAAGCCGCGCTTTGACGGCAGTTTCTCGCCTGATTTCAGCTTCCCGCTTAAAATGTCTGATTTAATAAAATGATACAGACTCTCGTATAAACTTGTTTTTCCTCTGCGCTCAAGGTTGTATGTAAGCAAACTGAACCGCCCCAATCTGGTAATAACATATAACAGCAATATGGTTATATCAATCATACCAATTTCTATTATAATACAATAAAAAAAAATAGCAAGGGGAAATACTATGAAAACGAAGCTTCGCAAGCTGGTTTTCGCGGCTTTATTCGCGGCGCTGACGTGCGCCGCAACAATAATTGTGCAAATCCCCGCGCCTATGAATGGGTATCTGAATTTAGGCGACTGTTTTGTTTTGCTGTCCGGCTTTATTCTCGGTCCGGCTTACGGCTTCTGCGCCGCGGGAATTGGCTCGGCGCTCGCCGACGGTATAGTCGGGTACGGTATTTATGCTCCCGCCTCCTTTATTATAAAAGGCGCGGTCGCCGTTATAACGTTTTATCTTTTCAAAATAATAAACAAAACCGTGCCGAAATACAAACGAACCGGGCGTGTAATAAGCTCGATAGCCGCGGAGCTGTTTATGGTTTTCGGCTATTTTCTTTACGCGTTGCTGATATTCCGCCAGGGTCTGTCCGCAGCGGTTGCAACCGTACCGGGAAACCTGCTTCAAGGAGCCGTGGCAATAGCCGCGTTCGTTTTGCTGTTTGAAGCGCTCGGGCGCATTAAATATATAAATACATTTATCGGATAAGGGGCTGCGAAATGCAAAAAGAAATTAAAGAGGACGCAAAAAAAGCCGCGCTGGAGCTTTGCGAAAAAGCAAAGCTGAAAAAGGGTCAGCTCGTTATAGTGGGCTGTTCGTCAAGTGAAATTGCAGGTCACAGCCTCGGCAGCTTTTCAAGTCCGGAAATAGGTAAAGCCGTTTTTGAGGGCGTATATGAAGCTTTTGTGGAAAAAGGCGTTTATCTGTGCGCACAGTGCTGCGAACACCTGAACCGTGCAGTAATCGTCGAAAGAGAGGCGGTAAACGGCTTTGAAACCGTAAATTGCGTACCCAAGGTCAAAGCCGGCGGTTCGTTTGCCACAGCCGCGTATGAAGCCTTTTGTGACCCGGTTGCCGTAGAGGAAATAAAAGCCGACGCCGGTCTTGATATAGGCGGAACGCTTATCGGAATGCATTTGAAAAAAGTCGCCATACCGATGAGGCTCGGCGTCACGAAAATAGGGGAAGCCCCTGTAAACGCGGCGCGCACACGCCCTAAGTACATCGGCGGTTCGCGTACCGTATATGACGAGGAAATAACTTAAAAACGCTCCGGACTTCCGCCGGTTAGATTTATGCCACACTCTGCGCGCCTAAAAAAGCCTCCCGTAAAAACGGAAGGCTTTAATTGTTTTGTCTCAGTTCACGCTTTCAGTATCCTCGTTATTGAGAATTCTGTACGCGGCGATTGTACGCATACATTCCTCGGATTTGGGATTGAGAATAGGAATGTCAAGCCCCGCTCCGAGCGCGGCGGCGAGATATACGGAATTTAACGGCTCTCTTGAAGGCGTCGAAAAGGATATGTTGCTAATGCCTAAAACGGTTCGCACTCCGAGGCTTGACTTGACAAGCTTTACAGCTTTTAGCGTTTCAATGGCTTCCTCGCGGTTTGACAGCGAGGAAAGCGTCAAACAGTCTATAATAACATCCTCTTTTTTCATACCGCAGTCAAGCGCCTTGCTCAGTATGCGCTTCGCAATCAGAAGCCGCCCCTCGGCGGTTTTGGGAATACCGTTGTCGTCGAGCGTAAGGGCGACGACGACCGCTCCGTATTTGACGGCGACGGGCAATACGGCGTCAAGGCTTTCCGTCTTGCCGTTTACGGAGTTTATAACAGGCTTGCCGTTATAAATCCTTGCGGCAGCGCTTAAAGCGTTCGGGTCCGAAGAGTCGATAAGCAGCGGCAGGGGAGTTACCGACTGTATTTCTTTTACAAGCTGCACGAGCGTTTCGGCTTCGTCTATATCGGGAACTCCGGCGTTGACGTCAAGCAGGTCTACGCCTTTATCCTCCTGTAAAAGCGCTTCATCGACAGCATATGAATAATCCTTTTCGATAAGCGAGCGCGAAAGCTCCGGTTTGCCTGTCGGATTTATCCTCTCTCCGGCGACGGCTATCCTGTCGCCGGTCAGGATAACAGCCCTGCGCGAGCTTGTAAAGGCTGTATACGGCTTTACGGTATGCTTTTTGTATTCGCTTGCGTCAACCGTGCTTCGCATAAGCGCCGTATATTCGGGGTCGGTTCCGCAGCAGCCGCCTAAAACCGTCACGCCCATATTTATAATCGTTTTTATAAATTCGTTATAGCTGTCAGGCAAATAGGGGTACGAGGTAACGCCGTCCGTGACGGCGGGCATACCGGCGTTTGCCTGAATGATAACGGGAACCGTCGCGTATTTAAGTATGTCTGAGACAATGGGTATCATATCCTCGGGTCCTAACGAGCAATTGGCTCCCACCGCGCTGACGCCGAGCGCGCAAAGGGCTATTGTCGCCGTGACGGCGTCGGTTCCCAAAAAGGTTCTGCCGCCCTCGCCGTAGGTCATAGAGGCAATTACGGGCAGACTGCTGCAATCTTTTGCCGCTATGACGGCGGCTTTCATTTCGAGCAAATCGGACATCGTTTCAATGATAATACAATCTACGCCCGCCTTGACGCCCGCGCTTATCTGTCCGTGAAAGACGTTATAAGCTTCTTCAAAGCTCAGTTCGCCCATAGGCTCCATTAGGCTGCCCGTGGGTCCGACGTCGAGAGCGATATACTTCGCGCCCGACGCTTTTGCGTTTTTTACGGCGGCGGCAACGATTTTAGCGACGTCATATTCACCGCCCATCTTGCGTGAATTGGCTCCGAATGTATTTGTGGTGACGACGTCGGCCCCCGCGAGTACATAGTCCCTGTGAATTCCTATAACGGTTTCAGGGTCGGATAAATTGAGAAGCTCCGGAAGCTCCCCGGCTTTTAGTCCGTGCTTTTGAAGCATAGTACCCATAGCGCCGTCAAAAAGCAAAAAACAGTCAAAGTTCATTTAATTTTCTCCCTGTCTTCTTTGAGTAATATTTGTTATACCTGTATGAACAACACGCGTCTTACACCTAATTATATATATAATACCAAATTTTTCACAAAAATTCAATAACAAATGTTTTATGACCGCTTAAGCATCGGAGAGCCATCCGATTAAAGCATCGGATGGCTCTCCGATGCTTTAATCGGCGCGGTACGCGCGTTTTGGTTGACAAAACGGGGCTGTTGTGACATAATATACTGAATTTATCAGTGGTATAATGAAGGAATGAACATTCATATGAAAAAGGAATTGCCTAAGCAATACAACCCCCGCGAGGTTGAAGACCGCCTGTATGATTTTTGGGAGAAAAGCGGATATTTTCACGCCAAACGCGACAAATCAAAAAAACCGTATACAATCGTCATTCCGCCCCCCAACATCACCGGTCAGCTTCATATGGGACACGCTCTTGACAACACGCTTCAGGATATACTTATCCGTTTCAGGCGCATGCAGGGGTTTGACGCCCTGTGGCTTCCCGGAACCGACCACGCTTCAATAGCGACTGAGGCAAGGATAGTCGAGTCTATGAAGACGGAAGGTCTTACGAAAGAGGATATCGGCAGAGAGGCTTTTTTGGAGAGAGCGTGGGAGTGGAAGGAAAAATACGGCGGTAAAATCATAGGACAGCTTAAAAAGCTCGGTTCCTCTTGCGACTGGGAGCGCGAGCGCTTTACTCTT
>CAZQXZ010000073.1:7118-10219 GCA_964597515.1 uncultured Eubacteriales bacterium
GGGCTATATTTACAGAGGCGAAAGGATTATAAACTGGTGTCCGCACTGCCTTACGTCCATATCGGACGCCGAGGTTGAGTACGGGGAGCAGACCTGTGCCTTCTGGCATCTGCGCTATCCGTTTAAGGACGGCGGCGGATATATTGAAATTGCCACAACACGCCCCGAAACAGTTTTGGGAGATACCGCCGTTGCCGTAAATCCAAACGACCCGAAATACAAGGCTTATATCGGTAAAACGCTGATACTCCCTATTGTTCACCGCGAAATACCGGTTATTGCCGACGATTACGTTGAAATGGATTTCGGAACGGGCGCCGTTAAAATAACCCCGGCTCACGACCCGAATGACTTTGAAGTCGGGCTGCGCCACAACCTGCCTGTGGAAAACTGTCTTACGGACGATGCGAAAATCACGGACAATTATCCGAAATACGCCGGACTTGACAGATATGAAGCGAGAAAGATTATAGCCAAAGACCTTGAAGCCGAGGGCGCGCTCGTTAAGACCGAGGATTATTCGCACAATGTGGGCGCATGCTACCGCTGTAACACGGTTGTCGAGCCCAAGGTGTCAAAGCAGTGGTTTGTTTCGATGAAGCCGCTTGCAGGTCCCGCTATTGACGCGGTTAAAAACGGCGAAACTAAATTTGTGCCCGAGCGCTTTGAAAAAATATATTTTCACTGGCTTGAAAATATTCGTGACTGGTGCATTTCAAGGCAGCTGTGGTGGGGACACCGTATTCCCGCCTGGTACTGCGATAAATGCGGTGAAATTAACGTCTCGAAAACCGAGCCTGAAAAGTGCCAAAAGTGCGGCGCAACGCAGCTTACAAGAGACCCCGACACGCTGGATACCTGGTTTTCATCCGCGCTCTGGCCGTTTTCCACCCTCGGATGGCCTGAACAAACAGAGGATTACAAGCATTTTTATCCGACAAGCACATTGGTCACAGGTTATGATATCATCCCGTTTTGGGTAATGCGAATGATGTTCTCGGGGTTAGAGCATACGGGCGAAGTACCGTTTGACACGGTTCTGATACACGGGCTTGTCAGAGACGCTTTAGGCAGGAAGATGTCTAAATCTCTCGGCAATGGCATCGACCCGCTTGATATGATTGAAAAGTACGGGGCGGACGCCCTGCGTTTCGCGCTTGCCACGGGCAACAGCCCCGGAAACGATATGCGTTTCTCGGACGAAAAAATTGAATCGAGCCGCAACTTCGCCAACAAGCTTTGGAACGCCGGCCGCTTCATACTGTTAAATCTTGACGGGGACGAAAACCCTCCGCACATTCCGTCCGGTCTCACCGCCGCGGATAAATGGATTTTAAGCAGATATTCAAGGCTCGTAAAAAGCGTTACGGACTCGCTTGACAGCTTTGAATTGGGTCTGGCGGTACAAAAGCTATATGACTTTATCTGGGACGAATTCTGCGACTGGTATATAGAGCTTGCCAAGACAAGTCTCGGCGGCGATACCGCCCAAAAGAATACGGCAAAGTCCGTTCTTGTCTATGTTATGTCGAATACCTTAAAGCTTTTGCATCCGTTTATGCCCTTTATAACGGAAGAAATCTGGCAGACCTTGCCCCATAAGGGCGAAAGCATAATGGTTTCGTCCTGGCCAAAATATGATGAAATGCTGTTATTCCCGCTCGAGGAAGCATCATTGGAGCGCGTAATGACCGCTATAAAGGCTGTCAGAAACCGCAGAGCCGAAATGAACGTTCCGCCGTCAAGGAAGGCGAGGCTCTTTATAGAAACGAAATATGCTAAGGACTTTGAGAGCGGCGCCGTCTATATGACGCGCCTCGCAGGAGCGTCCGAGGTAAGCGTCGGCGGCGGTTTTGAAATCGAGGGCGCCGTCTGCGTAATCACGGACAGCGCGAGGATATATATCCCGACAGGCGAACTTATTGATATAGACGCCGAAAAAACAAGGCTTAACAAAGAGCTGAAATCTGTCGAAAAGGAAATAGAGATGCTCACGGGCAAGCTTAACAACCAAGGCTTTCTCTCAAAGGCTCCTGCCGATGTCATAGAAGCGCAAAGGGAAGCGCTGAAAAGGAATTGCGCCAAGAAAGAGATGCTTTCGGAAAGTCTTTTAAAGCTATGAATTTTGAAGAATCGGTTTCATATGTCCACTCGCTGTTAAAATTCGGTATTCGTCCGGGGCTTTCTCGGATGAATACCCTTTTATCTTATTTAGGGAACCCCGAAAAGGACATCTGCTTCGTCCATGTCGCGGGTACGAGCGGTAAGGGCTCCGTCTGTGCCGCCCTGGCGCGTATTTTAAGCGAGGCGGGTTACAAAACGGGACTCTACACATCGCCTTATGTCGTTCATTTCCTTGAACGCATACAAATTGACTCCAATCCCGTTCCTGAAAACCTGTTCGCCGAGGCGGTTACTCAAATTGTCCCGTATCTTGAAAAAATGCGAAAGCATGGCGAGGAGCTTACCGAGTTTGAGCTTATAACGGCTGCCGCTTTTCTGTGTTATAAACGGGAGGGCTGCCGCATAGCCGTCCTTGAAACAGGCTTAGGCGGAAGGCTCGACGCGACTAATGTCATAAAAAAGCCGGTTTTAGAAATAATTACGTCTCTCTCTCTTGACCATACGGCGATTTTAGGCGACACCATAGATAAAATAGCGTTTGAAAAATGCGGTATCATCAAGCGCGGCACACAGGTAATCAGCGCGTACGGTCAGGAAGCTCTCGCACTTCGGGTGATAAAAAATACGGCGGCAGAGCGCGGCTGCGAGCTTACGGTGCCCGACGCTCAAAGCGTAAAGACAGTAAAAGGAGATATTTTCGGGACGGATTTCATTTATAAAGGCGACCGGTACAGGACTAATATGGCGGGTGAGCATCAGCTTAAAAATATGACCGCCGTAATAGAGGCGGCGCGTATACTTGATAAAAGCGGCTTTACGCTTTCGCAAAAGGCTGTTTATAACGGAATTGCGAAGACTACTCTCGCGGCGAGGATTGAGATACTTAAAAAGGAGCCTGTTGTAATCCTTGACGGCTCGCACAATCCCGATAAGACGGGCGCGCTTGTCGCCCTGCTGAAAAATACCCTCGCCGATAA
>CAZQXZ010000074.1:0-10161 GCA_964597515.1 uncultured Eubacteriales bacterium
GTAATCTCCATAATTTTAAACGCCAGCCCGGGGTCGAGCCCTTTATGCATGAGGTAAACCATAATGCTGTCGCGCGTTCCAATAACCTCCGATATTGTGCAGGTGCCGTTTTGAATAAGCTCCTGCGCGTTGCCGAGCCAGACGTCCGTGCCGTGTGACAGCCCCGATATCTGCAGCAAATCGGAAAAGGTTTTCGGTTTCGCCTCAACAAGCATCTGACACACGAAGGGCGTGCCCATCTCGGGAATTGAAAGCGTTCCCGTTTCCCAATTAATATCGGCGCTCGTAACTCCCAAGGGCTCCGGCGAGGTGCAAAGCTTAATAAGGTTTTTATCGCATATATCGATATCTATAACGTCTATGCCCGTAAGGTCTTTCAGCTGTTTATACATCGTCGGGACGTCGTGACCCAACTCGTCAAGCTTTAAGAGAGTATCATGCATCGAGTTGAAATCAAAATGCGTCGTTATGATATTTTTATCGGCGCTGTCCGCCGGATGCTGCACGGGCGTAAAGTCGCAGATATCGTATTGTGACGGGATGACGACCATTCCGCCCGGATGCTGACCGGTAGTCCGCTTGACTCCCGTGCAGCCCGCGGCAAGTCTGTCAATTTCAGCCTTTGAGGCGTTTCCTCCCCTATCTTCCGCGTAATTCTTGGCAAAGCCGTAAGCCGTCCTCTCGGCGATACAGGAGATTGTCCCCGCCTTGAATACATGGTCTTTTCCGAACAGCTCCTCGGTATATCTGTGGGCATGGGGCTGAAACTCGCCCGAGAAGTTCAAGTCGATATCGGGCGCCTTGTCGCTTTCGCCGTCAAATCCGAGGAAGGTTTCAAACGGAATTTCGTGACCGTCGCGGTTGAGCGGCGTACCGCACTCGGGACAGTTTTTCGGTTCAAGGTCACAGCCCGAGCCCACCTCGTTGTGCTCAAAAAACTGTGAGTACCGGCACTCGGGACACACATAGTGCGCGGGAAGCGGGTTCACCTCGGATATTCCCGCCATTATCGCCACAAAGGAGGAGCCTACGGAGCCTCTCGAACCAACGTAATAACCGTTCTCCTCCGAATTTTTGACAAGCATTCTCGCTATCATATACAGTCCGGCAAAGCCGTGTTTTATTATCGAGTCAAGCTCGCGCGTGAGTCTTTCGGAAACAATTTTCGGCATATTCTCGCCGTAAACCTCTCTCGCCCTGCTCCAGCACGCCTCTTTAAGCCGCTCGTCCGCGTGTTCGATTTCCGGGATAAAGGTACCCTCCGGAATGGGTTTTATGCCCTCCTCAACCAAATCGGCAATTTTGTTCGGGTTTGTAATCACAACTTCCCTTGCCGCGTCCTCGCCGAGATACGCAAACTCCTCAAGCATTATGTCCGTGCTTTTGAAATAGAGCGGCGCCTGCTCGTCTGCATCCTCAAAACCCTGTCCCGCCATCAGCACGGCACGGTATTTGCTGTCGCCCGGTTCGAGAAAATGGACGTCGCCCGTAGCCACCGTCGGTTTCCCCAAGCTGTCGGCAAGCGCGATGATGCGTTTATTCACATCATGAAGGTCGTCCGTACAGTTAATATTCGCGTACTCCTCGGCAGTACTTGCTATCATATACATATTGTTGCCGTCGGGCTGTATTTCGAGGTAATCGTAGAATGACGCCGTTTTTTTGCACTCGTCCGCGCTTTTGCCTCTTATAACGCTTTCAAAAACCTCGCCGTATGAGCACGCGCTGCCTAAAATAAGCCCCTCTCTCTTTTGCGCGATAAGGCTTTTGGGCATACGCGGTTTTTTATAAAAGTATTCAAGATTTGACGCGCTTATAAGCTCGTATAAATTCTTCAAACCCTTTTTGTTTTTAACGAGTATCACGGCGTGGTAATAAGGAAGCTTTTTAACCTCGTCCGCGATTAAAGAGGCTTCGTTTTCGCCGGTGTCGTCAACCAGATAAGCCTCCACGCCGTATATAATCTTGATATTGTGCTTTTCCCCCGCGGCGGCTGCCTGCGGAAACGAGTGTACGACGCCGTGGTCTGTCACCGCCACAGCCTTATGACCGTAATAAGCCGCCCTCTCGACAAGAAGTGAAACCTCGGTCATCGCGTCCATGGCGGACATATTCGTATGCATGTGAAGCTCCGCGCGCTTTTCATCCGAGGTGTCGGGCTTAATATACTTTTGGACTGTGGAAACCGCGACGGCGCGTATAACGTAATCCTTTTCATAATCGTCGTACATAATATCGCCCTTGACGACAAGCGTCGTCCCTACGGATATTTTATCGGCAAGACTTTGAAGCAAATCCTTTTTATCAAAGAATTTCATATAATACGCATTCGTATAATCGGTAATATTAAATTTGAGAATTAAATTTCTGCCGTCCTTCGTCGTCCTTTCATCCTTGCTTATCACGTCGCCCCATACGGTTATCCTGCCGTCCTCAAAGGATGTGTCGCTCATATGGACGGGCTTGCTTTTTATAACGGCGCCGTAAACAGGCTTCATTGTATCAAAATACAAAGGAAAACCCTCGAGTATCTCGTGAGGCTTGTCCGAAGCGTCCGTACCGGCGGGATTAGCGAACGCCTCGTCCGCCTGCTTCTGAATTTCAAAAATTTTCGAGACGTCAAGGATTTCACCCTCGACGCTCACGGTTATGTCTTTTCCGAAGTGCGTCTTTACATACTCGGATAAAAACTCGCACACTCCGGCGTCCGTCAGAACGTCCCTGCCGCCGCCCAAGAGCTTTATAGACGCGTTTCTCCCGTCAAAGGTTACTTCGGCATCGTCCAAAAAGCCGTTAGACATCGGAATATTGGATTTTACCACTCTCATAAGAGTTGAAAAACATTCCTCTTTGAGCTCGTTGGGCGGTACAACATAGTCAAGCTCCGCCGTTTTAAGACCGAGTGCCCGCCTTATATCATTCGCCGCCGCTTTCAGGCACATAATATTCTCAAAACGGTCAACTTCAAGCACCGCTTTGAGAGACATCGCGTCCCTGTCTATATCCAATGCGAGAACCTTTGAGTTCCCGAGCATTTTATTATGCTTTTCCTGGCTTATGTATCTGCCGAATATTTCGCTAAAACCGCTGCTCATAACAATTCTATTTCCTTTATCAATTCGTCTACTATTTCTTTTTCTGAAACCTTCCTCAGTATTACTCCGTTCTTGAAAATAAGACCGCAGCCCTCTCCCCCCGCAACGCCTATATCGGCGCTCGCCGCTTCGCCGGGACCGTTGACAATACAGCCCATAACCGCAATTTTAACGGGCTTGCGCACGTCCCTTACCGCTTCCTCTACTCTTTCGGCGAGCGATATAAGGTCAATCTTTGTCCTGCCGCATGTGGGGCAGGATATTATTATCGGCGACGTCACGCGCAGTTCAAGAGCTTTCAGAATATCAAATCCCGCCCGCACCTCCAAAACGCAGTCGCCGGTCATCGAGACTCTCAGCGTGTCGCCAATTCCGTCAAGCAGCAAAGCGCCGATGCCTATACTCGATTTTATAAGCGAGCTTCTCTGTGTTCCGGCTTCCGTCACGCCTAAATGCAGCGGATAGTCGCATTCACCCGCAACCGCTCTGTACGCCTCAACCATATTTTTCACGTCCGAGGATTTTATGGATACCACAATATCGTAAAATCCGCAATCCTCGAGCAGCCTTATATGGCGCAAGGCGCTTTCCGTCAACGCAGCCGGTTTCGGTCCTCCCCATTTTTCAAGCAAATCCTTTTCAACAGAGCCGGAGTTTACCCCTATTCTTATGGGAACCCTTCTTTTTTGACATTCGTCCGCAACCTTTTGTATCCTGTCGCGCGAGCCGATATTGCCCGGATTTATCCTGATTTTTGCGGCTCCCGCGCACAGACTTTCAAGAGCGAGACGATAATCAAAATGAATGTCGGCGACGACGGGAACCGGCGACTCCTCGCAAACGCGCGCTAAAACGGGAACGGCTTCTTTGTCGGGGACCGCCATTCGTATGATTTCGCATCCGGCTTCTGTCAATAATTTCAACTGTGAGATGTTCGCGTTTATATCGTGAGCGGGCGCGCTGAGCATCGACTGCACCAAAACGGGCGCGCCGCCGCCTATTACGGTATTTCCGATTTTCACCGTTCTGCTTTTACGCACCGCTTTTCCTCCGTTAAATCTTTTTCATTATATCGCTTACAGTGACCGCCGCCATAAACAGCAGGAGTATAACAAGACCCGCGGCGTGTATATATCCTTCATATTTCCTGTTTATCGGCTTTCTTCTTATGGCTTCAACCACAATAAAGAAAAGCCTTCCGCCGTCAAGAGCGGGTATGGGAAGCAAATTGAACACACCCACGTTTATTGTGATATACGACAGCAGCTCAAGCGCCGTAAGCATCTTATCCTTAAAGGTTTTAGCCTGCGCCGTGGTGTCGGCGATTGCTGAAATCGTACCTATCGGTCCCGAAATATCCTTTATCCCGTACTTGCCCGAAACCATATCGACAAGCGACAGGCGCACAAGCTGGACGATTGAAGCCGAGTCGAGCACGGCTCCCTTGGCGACGTTTAAAACAGTAGGCTCCACGCCTATTAGCTGAAAATCCCAGACAATATAATCGCGCCCCTCGTAATCAAAAGTATCAAATTTTACGCCGTTAACCTCTACCGTCTGCCCGCCGCGCCTTACCTTAAAGTCAACGCTGCTGTCATTGTCGCGCACAAGATTAAAGCCAATTCCGCGGTAGGAATAAATCCTTGTTCCGTTGATTTCCAATATCTCGTCATTTTCCTGAAGTCCGTAATTGTTGCTCACGGAGTCTTCAAAAAACCCGTTTATCGTCCTTGTGCCTATCAAGCTGTCACAGGAAAGCACGACGGCGACAACAAGCACGCCGAGTATAAGATTTAGGACGGCTCCCGCCGCGACGATAACAAATCGCTGCCGGCACGGCTTTTTGAAAAAAGCCCTCTCGTCTTCGCTGTCGGTATCCTCGCCCTCCATACTGACGAAGCCGCCGATAGGAAAAAGACGCAAGGCGTATTTCGTCTCGCCCTTTTGCCTTTTAAACAGCGTCGGACCCATTCCGAGCGCGAACTCGTTTACCTTTACGTCAAAGAGTTTGGCAAATAAAAAGTGCCCGAGCTCGTGAATGGCTATAAGCACCCCAAAAAGCAAAACCGCCACAAGATACGGCCATACAGAGCTCCACAGCGACGGCAGCGTATCTGTAAAAAAATTGGTCAAAATATCACCTCAAAAGAAGATTTACCGCATTTCGTATTTCAATATCAAGATTTTCAATATCCTCGGCGGTAAACTCGGTTACGTCGGGTGCCCGAAAAGCCGCTTCCCCTACAAGCTCGCCGATTTGAAGGAAGGAGATTTTCCCCTCTCTGAACAGACGGTTCGCCTCCTCGTTGGCGCTGTTCGCGGCGGCGGGGTAAAGCCCGCCCTTTTTTATCGCCTCTTTGCATATGTCCATACAGATAAACGTATCATAATCGGGTTTGCAGAAGGTTAGTGTTCCCACATCCGCAAGGTTTAACTCCTTTTCGGGAGACGGTAATCTATCCGGATATGTTATGGCATATTGAATTGGCAAACGCATATCGGGGTAACCGAGCTGCGCGATGACCGAATTATCATCAAACTCAACAAGGGAGTGGACAATGCTTTCACGGTGGACGACAATATCTATTTTTTCGGGCTCTACCCCGAAAAGCCATACGGCTTCGATAAGTTCAAGCCCCTTATTGAACATTGTTGCGGAGTCCACGGTGATTTTCGGTCCCATTTTCCAATTCGGATGCTTCAAGGCGTCGTTTAAGGTAACGCTTTGCAGCTCTTCCTTTGTCTTGCCGAAAAACGGACCGCCCGACGCCGTTAAAATAATCCTTTTGGGCGCTTTGCCGTCAGGAGCGCCTTGAAGGCATTGAAAGACGGCGGAATGCTCGCTGTCCACCGGAATAATCGCCGCGCCGTTTTTTTTTGCGGCACAAATGACAAGACTGCCTCCCGCGACGAGCGTTTCCTTGTTGGCGAGCGCGACGGTCTTTTTTGCCTCAACAGCGGCGAGCGTAGGTCGCAGCCCCGCGATACCGACAACGGCGTTTATTGTGATTTCGCCCTCTCCCCGCGCCGCCTCGCAAATGCCCGAAAGCCCCGAAAGCACTTTAACATTTGTATCCCCAAGCTTAATCTTTAATTCGGCGGCGGCGGCTTCGTCCGCCAAAGCCGCAATATCGGGCTTAAACTCCCTCGCCTGATTTTCAAGAAGCGTAACGTTTGAGTGCGCCGCGAGAGCGCGGACTGCATATTTGTTTCTTCTCGCAACGTCAAGCGACTGAACGCCTATCGAGCCGGTCGAGCCAATGAGGTTTATCGACTTCATTTCAGTAAACGTCCCTTCACATAATACATTCAGGCAAGGCAGATGACAAAGGCATACAGCACGGGAAAGACGAACAGACAGCTGTCAAAACGGTCCATAACGCCGCCGTGACCCGGAAAAAACGTGCCGAAATCCTTGACGTTGTAATTCCTTTTAACCGTGGATGCCGTAAGGTCGCCGCACATGCTGACGCCCGCTAAAAGAAGCGACAGCAGCATCACTCCTAAATATGTAATGTGCCTTTCTCCGTTGAAAACAAATTTGTCAAACACGAACATCAGCGCAATGCAGGCCGCCGCCTGACCGATTATGCCGCCTGCCGCTCCCTCCACCGTCTTTTTCGGGCTGATATCGGGACACAGCTTGTGTTTCCCGAACATCTTTCCCGCGAAAAACGCGAAGGTGTCCGTAAGCCATGACGTAAAGAGGGCAAACAGGATAAAAAACACGCCCTCCGCCTTTGAATACCTCGGATATTTAATATATATGTCGCGCAGCAATATAATGACCGAGAGGGCGTAGGGAATTGCGACGGACGAAAACAGAGCTATGACGACGTGCTCAAACCTCGTCCTTTTGAAAAACACGAGCATCATTATGAAAAGAGTTATCGCATAAGCTATGGCAAAGGTTATATAAACGTGTTTGATGAAAACGGTGTGATAATGCAGGCTAAACGGTATAGCCGCCGCCAAAGCCAGAGTCAGTATCATAATCGGAATGTTTTTAAGACCCGATACCTTTTCAATCTCATAGACGGCGACAACGCTGAACAGGCTCAGCATAATAGGAAGCGCAAGCGTATGCATATAACACAGAACGGTAATAGCGAATAAAGCCCAGAGAACGCCGGTTATAATTCTAACTTTCAAGATTATCTTCCTTTCTATCTTCCAAACCTTCTGGCGCGTTTTGCGTATTGCTCTATGCATCTGTCGAGGTCGCCGCTTGTAAAATCCGGCCACAGTACATCCGTAAACACATATTCCGAATACGCAGACTGCCACAAAAGGAAGTTGGAAGTGCGGTACTCGCCGCTGGGACGGATAATTAAATCCGGGTCGGGCTGACCTGCCGTATACATAAGGTCGCTCATTGTCCGCTCGGAAATATCCGAAGGGTTCAGCTCTCCGGCTTTCACCTTCTCGGCGGCCTTTCGGGCGGCTCTTGCTATTTCGTCCCTGCCGCCGTAATTCAACGCTATATTTATAAAAACTCCGCCATATTTTTCCGTGGTTTTTTCCGCTTTTGCCATAAGCGCGGCAATATCCTCGGGCAGGCGGTCTCTTTCCCCGATAAAGCGAATGCGAAGCTGCCTTTGCGCGCCTTCCTCTTTACGCTCCTCGGCTTCCGTCAGATACTCTCTGAACAGGTTCATAATAGCGGCGACTTCCTCGGGAGAGCGGTTCCAGTTCTCAGTCGAAAAAGCGTAAAAGGTCATATACTTTATACCGATGTCTGCCGCGTATTCGCCTATTCGCCGAAAGGTTTTAGCACCCTCGATATGCCCTTCCCAGCGCTCAAGCCCTCTTTTTTTCGCCCACCTGCCGTTGCCGTCCATAATAATGCCTATGTGCGCCGGTAAATTTTCGGGTTTTACGTGCATTGTAAATCCTCCGGAAACGCGTTATATTTCCATTATTTCAGCTTCCTTGGACTTTGCGATACCGTCAATTTGCTTTGTATAATCGTCGGTGATGTCCTGAAGCTCTTTTTCGCCTTCTTTGAGGTCGTCCTCGGTTATAGCCGCATCCTTTTTCATTGCCTTGAGCTTTTCTATGGAATCCCTGCGGATTTGGCGAATGGCAACCTTGCTCTCCTCGGCTATCTTTCCTACATCCTTGACAAGCGCCTTTCTCCTCTCCTCCGTAAGAGGCGGGAAAATAAGCCTTATCACCCTGCCGTCGTTTTGCGGGTTGATGCCAAGGTCTGAGCTTTGGATAGCCTTTACGATAAGATTCAGCGCAGACGGGTCCCAAGGCTGAATATTTAAAATTCTCGCCTCAGCGACGGAAATCGCGGCCATCTGATTTATAGGTGTTGAAACGCCATAATAGTCCGCGTTTATCCTGTCAAGCACGGCGGCGTTCGCCCTGCCCGCCCTGATAGACGCATACTGCGCGTTTAACGCGGTGATAGTCTTATCCATTCTTTCTTTGGTCTGCGTATACAATTCCTGCATTTGTATTACCTCCCCTAATTTTTATCTGATTATCGTTCCGGTTTTTTCACCGCACACGGCTTTTACTATGTTTTCGGGGTCTTTAAGGTTAAAGACGATAATCGGAATTTTATTGTCCCTGCAAAGCGAAGCGGCCGTTGAGTCCAGAACCTGCAACCCCTTGCTCAAAAGGCACAAATGCGTAAGCTCGTCATATTTCACGGCGTCCTTCGTCTTATTCGGGTCTTTATCGTAAACGCCGTCGACATTGGTGGCTTTAAGGATTACATGCGCCCCTATCTCGGCCGCGCGCAGCGCCGCCGCCGTATCGGTCGTAAAAAACGGGCTGCCGGTACCGCAGCCGAAAATCACCACCCGCCCCTTTTCGAGATGCCTTACAGCGCGGTTCCTTATAAACGGCTCGGCAATCTGGCGCATTTCTATCGCCGTCTGCACTCTTACCGGAACGCAAAGCTTCTCAAAGCCGTCAGCGAGCGCGAGCGCGTTCATAACCGTCGCGAGCATACCGATATGATCCGCTCTCGTCCTGTCCATCTCGCCGCTCGAGCGCCCTCTCCAGAAATTTCCGCCGCCTACGACAATGCCTGTCTGAACGCCCATATCCGTACACTTTTTAATTGCCGAGCATATACTCATCACCGTGTCAAAATCTATTCCGTGTCCGGCGTCCCCCGATAACACCTCTCCGCTGAGTTTCAGAAGAATTCTGCCGTATACAGGTTGCATAGCGTTCCCTCCGTCAACATTTCATATCCTTGTTATTTTACCTTATTTTTTCCTCTATGTAAAGCGAATTTTGATTTTTAAAACGCCCCATATAAAATCTTGACTTATTCGCGCCGGTTTAGTATACTATCTATAATTAATCAAGGCTGCGCAGACCGATTGCGCGCGTCTTTTATATTTTATGCTTCGCGGCGGTGAAAATTTTGACAGTCCATACTGTAAACAATGCTCTTGAACTTGACAATATTCATTTTACCGAACTAAAATCATATCATTGGGAACAAAATCCCTCCTACAGACCGAAAACTTTTTTTAAGCTTGCTTTTTTGAGCCGGGAGGGGTTTTATTGCGTTTTAAAATGCTATGAAAAAAATCCGAGAACCGTTTTCACCGAAAACGACTCTCCCGTATACCGCGACAGCTGCCTCGAGTTTTTCCTCGCGCCCGTTTTCGACAGACCCGAATATATAAATATCGAGTGCAACGGCAAAGGCGTCAGCCTGTGCGAATTCGGAGAGGGCAGGCAAAACAGGAGGCTTCTTTCCTCTCTCGTGAAAACGCGCCCGTCGGTAACGCCGTTTTCCGGCGGCGACGGGTCGGGAGAGTTTTGGGGAGTAACCGTTTTTGTATCCTCGCCGCTTATTTGCGAGCTTTACGGGATACCCGCCGGCGAGTTTTCACCGAAAACCTTCCGCGCCAACTTCTACAAGTGCGGCAACGATACCGAAATTCCGCATTTTATCGCGTTTTCTCCGGTATCCTCGCCTGTTTTGGGGTTTCATAACCCCGGCTGTTTTCACAATTTTACCGTCAATTGAAAGGATGTAATTTTTTGAAGGAAAACATAAAATCCATCATATCTAACTTTCCGTTTGAGG
>CAZQXZ010000075.1:0-9981 GCA_964597515.1 uncultured Eubacteriales bacterium
ATGTGTTGAGCGCGTTTACGGAGTCTTTAAGCATTTTGACGAGTCCGTCGTACCCGTGCGCCTCCCAAAGCTCCTTTAACAGAGAGGGCTTCTTCGCCGCGGGTTCGGTTTTCTTGGGCGGCTTCTCCGGCGCGGCGGTCTGTGTCTCTTTTTTGGTTTTCTTTTTTAGCTGCTCAGAAGTCAGCGGGAGCAGGTTGAGTTCAAGGAAAAGCCACTTAACTTTCAGCGTGATATACTCGCTGTACTCGATAAGCACGGACATCCTTACCGACAAAACGATAATAATCACGGCTATTATTGAAATCAGCGTTATCAGAAACGGCAAAAGCTCACCTCCCGGGTAAAATTTATATCATTCATTTTCGTCAAGGTCAAGCGATATCTGGTCTAAACCGGCATTTGCGCCGTCCGAGAAAATATCCTCGTCGCTTTCCGAAAGAGGCGGCAGGTCTTTAAGGGTTGACAGAGAGAAGCAGCGCAGAAAATCCGGAGTCGTCCCGTATAATATAGGTCTGCCCGGAAGGTCAAGTCTGCCCTTTTCCTCCACCAACCCTCTTTGGCAGAGCGTGGCGACGACTCCCGAACACTCGACGCCGCGTATTTGCTCTATGTAAGGCTTTGTTATCGGCTGATTGTAAGCGATTATTGCCAAAACCTCAAACGCCGCCTGAGAGAGAGGCGTGTTCCTTTTTATATCGAGAACCGCCCTTATTTCGCCGGCAAATTCCTTGCGGCTGCAAAGCTGGTATTTGTCGTCTAACTTTAACAGGCAAATTCCGCTTCCGTCTTCGTCAAACTTAGCCGAAAGGTTTTCCAGAGCCTTTTGTATATCCTCAACGGAAAGCTCCAGCGCCTCTGCTATTCTGCCTATTTCCAAAGGCTCTGCCGACGCGAAAAGAATGGCCTCGGCGGCAGCCATCAGTCTTTTTCCGTTCAAGATACTTCCATCTCCCTCGCTTCTAAAAGTGAAATCTGCGCGTCTTCGCCCGAACTCGAAATAAATACGGTCTTGTTTTTCGCCAGCTCAAGCACGGCAAGAAACGCCGCAATTAAGTCCGAACGCGATTTCGAGCGTTTAAGTATAGTTAACAGACGCTGCTTATTAGATTTTTTAAGCGCTTTAATAATATCGTCGATTTTAGATGTTACGGATACGGCTTTATGGGCGACAATAGACCGAAACGACTCAACGGGCGGCGGCAGACGCCGTTTTTTCCTGCCCGCGGCGGCAATATAGGCGCGCAGCAGCTCCGACGGCTCGTGAAGCCTTTTGTAGGCGAGATCCGGCTCGACATTCTCGGGCGCCTTTTCCATATAGTCGAAGCCCTCCGTCCGAAGGGCGAGCCGAGCCGCCAAAAGCTTGCACTCACGGTAGCCTATAAGCTCGGCGGACAGCTCCTTTTTAAGCTCCTCGGCTTCCTCGTGAACCGGCAGCAGCGATACTGTCTTGATGTAAACAAGACGCGCCGCCATTTCAAGGAAATCGCTTTTCACCTCAAGGTTTTCGCCGCGCATTTGCCCCACATAGGCAAGGTACTGCCCGACAAGCTCAAATATCGGAATGTCCGAAATATCGAGCTTATGTTTGTTTATGAGATGAAGCAGAAGGTCAAGAGGACCTTCAAACACATCAAGCTTGTAAGATAACTGTTCCATATTCCCTCAAACAAATAAACCGACTATTCCCGACGCCGCCAAGCTCAGCAGCGCGTAGACCAAACCGGACAGGTATTGAAGCGGCTTTGTCAGAACGCCCGTAAAAATTAACACGAGAACGGCAATCATAATATATCTTTCATTTTGCATTACCTTGTAATAATACTTGCCCGGTATAAGGAGCGTCAGAATACGCGAGCCGTCAAGCGGGGGTATCGGAAGCAGGTTAAATATTCCCAGCCCTATATTGATAATTGCCGCAAAGCTGAAAAACGCCATAATACTCAACAGTATATACGACCCGCTCCTTTGTTGAAAAACGTTCAGAATACCGTATATCAGCAAAAACAAAAACGCCGTCAGGATGTTGGAGAGAGGTCCCGCGATAGCCGTGAGCGCCATACCGCCGCGCGGGTTTTTAAACCTTCTCATATTGACCTGAACAGGCTTTGCGTATCCGAAGCCGGCAATTAAAATCATAGCCGAGCCTATTGGGTCTAAATGTTTAAAAGGGTTTAACGTGAGGCGTCCCGTAAGGCGCGGCGTGTCGTCCCCGAGCCATGTCGCCACCTTGGCGTGCGCGAACTCATGCACGGGAAGTGTGCAAAACAGCACAAAAAGAGTCGCGCACGTCGAAATCAGGACATCAAGGAAAGTTATATCTCCTCGGAAATAATCAATTATGTCTCTTATCATCTCTAACTCCTTTTAAGCATCGGAGAGCCATCCGATGCTTTTATGGCGGCGGGAGCCGCCTTAAGCATAATCACGCGGTCCAGACCGTTATCATCTTTTATTATCTTGCCGCCCGTCGAAATATTGAGAAAGAAGCTTAATACTCCTCTTATCTGATTTTCACCGCATTCCATGGCGAGAATTCCGCCGGGATTGATACCGCCAAACCACGAGGCGGCTATTATGCTGTAAAAATCGAGTCCGTCGATACCGCCGTCAAGCGCGCTTTTCGGCTCGAAGGAAACCTCGCGCTGCAGCGACTCAATATCATAAGTGGGTATATACGGCGGATTTGCGACTATAACGTCGGGACCGGGCAGCCCGAACGCCTTGCTCCCTTTTTTAACGTCGCCCTGGATTAGCTCAACGTTAAAAAGGTTGTGCAGCTTGATATTCTGCTTTGCGTAGTAATTGGCTTCATCCGAAATCTCAAACATATACACTCGGCAGTTCGGAAAAAACTTCGCTATGCTAATTCCTACGCAGCCGCTTCCGCTGCAAAGGTCATAAACGACCTTGCCGCCCGTTTTTTTAAGGTGTTCGATAGCGAGCCTCGGTAAAATCTCTGTTTCGGGGCGCGGGATAAGAACGCCCTTGCCCACCTTGAATTTAAGACCGAAAAAGTCCCACTCGCCGAGTATGTACTGGAGCGGCTCGCCGAGGCTCCTGCGCTCGACGCAGTCGTTGAATTTTTTAAGCTTGATGGCGTCCACGTTGTCACGGTTTTTCATAAGAAGCTGGGTTTGATTTAAGGAAAAGCAGTATTCAACGAGCTGCCTCGCGTCAAACTCGGCGTTTTCGGCCCCGCCGTCCGTAAGCTTTTTTACCGCGTCGCGGTATGCGGTATAAGCGTTCAAATTGCATCATCCTCCGGATTTTCAGTAATTACGGATTTCAGCGCGTCTATGCCGACCTCAATGATATCGCCGGCAGGCTCGACGGTGGTTATCCTTTGCATCCACAGCCCGGGCGCGGACAGGATTTTTGTTAAAATGTTCTCGTGCTTGCCCGCGTATCTGATAAATTCGTACCCGATCCCCATTATGGCGGGAAGTATAAGCAGTCTAATGCCCATCCAGACAAAACGGTTTTGGTCAATACCCGGAAAAACAAGGATAATAGCCGAGGACAGCAAAATACCTATGACGAGCATCACAAAAATGAAGCTCGTGCCGCAGCGCGGGTGGAAGCGGCTTTGGTTTTTAACGTTTTCAACCGTCAGCTCCAACCCCTTCTCGTAGCAGGTTATCGCCTTATGCTCCGCTCCGTGATACATAAATACCCGCTTAATATCCGGCATTTTTGACACGAGGAAAATGTACAGCACGAATACCGCCATGCGTATAAGCCCCTCGAACAGCGGATGGAATTTTTCTATTACGCCGCCGAACAGGTATTTGTCGGCAAGGTCTACTATCAGCGAGGGAAGATAGAAAAATAACAGAAAAGCAAGGGCGAACCCGATAACGGCGGCGACAGCCGTAATAACGGCCATCATCTTTTTGCCGAAATGCTCCGTTATCCATTTATCAGTCTTTGACATTTCATTTTTATCCTGCTCGGCGTCAAGTCCCGCCTTTTCGGCGGATTTTGTCATACACTTGAAGCCGAATATCATAGACTCGGCAAAGTTTACAATTCCCCTTATAAAAGGCAATCCGACTATCTTATACTTGTCTTTCAGCCTTTTAAAATCCTGCTTTTCAGTTTCGATTGTGCCGTCGGGTAGGCGTACGGACATATATGCGCCCTTGGGTCCCTGCATCATAATGCCCTCTAAAAGCGCCTGTCCCCCGACGGAGGTTTTATGCTTTATATCGTTGTTCTTTTTATTGCTCATGCGTTTGTGACCTTTCTTCAGTTGTGTATGATACGGGTAAAATCGGCAGAGTAACCGTTACCGTGGTACCCGTGCCCAACCCGCTTTCAAATGTAAGCGTCCCCCCGTGCCTTCTGACTATCTCCTCGCATACGGCAAGACCTATCCCGGAACCTCTTACCGATATGTTCGCCTTGAAAAACTTCTCCGTCACCCTGGGCAGGTCCTCCGGGGCTATTCCGCAGCCGCTGTCGGAAATGGAAACCGAAAGCATATTTCCGTCCACATCGGCCGATACGTCGATTTTACCGCCTTGATTAGAATATTTCAGCGCGTTGTCAAGAATATTTACAAACACCTGCTTTATTTTGTCGGGGTCGCCGTTCATCGGCGTGGGCATATCGGTAACCGCGTAATTGAGCTCCATCCCCTCGCGCTTGGCGCGCTCCTTGAAAACGTATACCGCTTCGTCAAGCTCGGCGAGAACGTCCATTTTCTCAGTGCGCAAGGACAGCGCGCCGCCCTGCATCCTCGAAAAATCAAGCAGCTCCTCCAAAAGCTCCGAAAGCCTGTCCGACTCTCTGATGATAACGGAAATACCGCGTTTTGTAAGCTCCTTATCGGTATCCGAAATATCAAGAAGCGTCTCGCCCCAGCCCTTTATTGCCGTAAGCGGGGTGCGCAGCTCGTGCGATACTGTCGAAATGAAATCGTTTTTCATCTTTTCGGACGCTTTGAGTTCTTTTATCATATTGTTGACAGCCGCGGAAAGCTCGCCTATCTCGTCGTCTCCCCTTGCTTCAATGGCGACGTTCAGGTCGCCCTTGGCTATGCGCGCGGCTATCTCGCTGATGCGCCGAACGGGGCGAACGATGGACTGAATAAAGAACATACCCGATATATATACAAGCAAGAGCGATATGATAAGCGCAAGCGCGATGACCAGCGAGGTAACAATAAGCCTCTTGTTAACCTCCTCAAGCGAGGAGATAAAGCGTATCCCTCCTTTGAAGCTGCTGTCGGCGCTGGGAAAAACCATTGAAACGGACATAACGGACTCCCCGTTGGAGTTCTTTCCCGTCCACTGGGCTATACCCGTATCGGACTTGGCGGCTTGGGCTACATCGTTAAAGTCAAACGCCGTATTTTCCACTCCGAAGCCCGTCGCGGTGGCGACTACGCCGCCGTATTTGTCAAATACCCAGACGTCTATATAGTCCTTGTTCTCAAAATTCTCTATATACTGCTTTGCCGCCGACTTAAAAGCTTCGTCCGTACCGCTCAAATACGGCGTAAAGAACGCGGTGACGTTGTCGTTGGCGTTGCTGACAAGAAAGTTGTAAACGTAATTGTTATAATAGGTTCGGGTCACGCTTAAAATTATTACGGCAAGAAACAGGAATAAAAGCGCGGTAACGGTAAGGGAATTTAGCACCCACCGTTTTGATATACCGCGAAACCTCATTCCTTCCACCTCCGTTTTAAGCTTCTTTTCTATTCAACCCACTTGTACCCGTATCCCCAGATAGTTACCAGATGCCTCGGCACCGACGGTTCATCCTCAATCTTCATGCGCAGTCTTCTTATATTTACGTCGACGACCTTTTCATCCCCGTAATATGAGGCGCCCCATACGTTTTCAAGAATTTTATTCCTTTCAAGAGGCTTTCCCGAATTTGTGAAGAAGTATTCAATGATTTGAAACTCCACCTGAGTAAGCTCGATTTGCGCGCCGTTCTTTGACAGCGTTCGGTTGCGTAAATTCAACTCAAACGCTCCCGAAATAATCATATCGCTGTTTTCCGCCGTCTGTGACGCCTTGTTCATTGAAACGCGCCTGTATACGGCGTCCACCCTCGCCATCAGCTCGGAGGGCGAAAAAGGCTTCGTTATGTAGTCGTCTGCTCCCATAAGCAAACCTGAAACCTTGTCCATTTCCTGAGTCTTGGCGGTTAGGATGATGATGCCTACGTTGCCGCTCTTCTGACGCAGCTTTTTGCAGACTTCAAGACCGTCCATCACGGGCATCATAATATCAAGCAGCACTACGTCAAAGTGGCCGCCGCTGCCCTCGTACTCGTCAAGCGCCTGCTGCCCGTCCTGTGCCTCCGTAACATTATAGCCGCCCCTTTTAAGGGTAATGGCTATTATCTCTCTTATGGAAGCCTCGTCTTCCGCGACAAGAACATTCTTCATAACGCTCCTCCTTTTTATACGGGAATTAAATTCTCGGATATGTATTTGACTGTAATTGCGCGCTTTTCTCCCGCGGGATAAATTCTGCACCAGTAATTCCCGCTTTTTGCGTTCGCCGCAAGAGTATATCCGTATTCGCCCAAGTCCTTCGTATTGAAATTCAAAGAGAACAGGTCATCTCCGTACTTCTGGGCTTTGGCATCCCATTCCGAATACACGGTGTCTCCCGACTCTTCGTCGTACCTTGCCGTAACGGAGCTTCTTTTCCAGTTAAACTTGAACAGGTACAGCGACGCCGGATTATATAGCGCGAATTCATTTTCCTTCAGCTTGCCGCCGTCAAGAGACATAAAGCATACAAGGTCGATATACAGGGCGTCGTTCGTCTCCTCACTCCCGGATATAAGCTGTTTCCGGCGCGAACCCGCGAGAGCTGACATAACGGGTATTTCATAAAGACCGTCGCCGTCGATATCGCGCGTACCGAGAGAGGTTTTGCGATATGTATCGGCCGACGGATTACTCAGCAGCCTGATAAGCTTATTCTCCGTCCTTGACCACATTACAGCCTCTGTAAAAAGACCCGAATCTCTTCGCAAAACGTCAAGAAACAGCCTAATTGTTTCTTTTGAGCCCGACTTAATTATATCCTTGCGCGTTTTCGACACGGCGGCTATATTCGCGTCGAGCGGCAGCTCGGACACAAGCTTGACAGAGTTATTTTCCGTAAACTCAAATACCCTCAGATATGTCTGTATAACCTCCGTCGTATCGTCTATATACAGTACGCAAAGCTCTTTAAGCCCGTTGAGGTCAAAATCGATAAGCTCCTTGTACGCGAAATACTCGTTAGCCCTTGCCGTGAAGGCAAGCTCTCCGGTTTCCGTAACCGTAAAATCTATAACGCTGACAATCCTCGTCGTCTTATTGTCAAACAAAGACCACGAAATAATGACTTCATACCTGCCGTCCTGATTGACATCCTCAAACTCGATTTCATATACGGAGCTGCCGGAACCTTTCAGGTCGCCTACGCTTACCCAGTCGCCGTCTTTTTTTTCAAGAATATTTACTCTGACGGAGGCGTCCGCCGAAGTGTCCACATAAAACACAAACGCCTCCTCGTTGCCGTCGCCGTCTACATCATATGTCACAAACGACGAAAGATATTCGCCTTTCGCGGGGGATTTGAGCAGAACGCCGTCTCCCGCGCTTTTCTCAAACGCTATCTGCAAAGCCTGCTTTTCACCCTCAAGCCTCGGCGGTCTGACTATCTTGTTTGTCGGATAGCCCGGTAAAAAGGAGCAGCCCGAAAAGGACGCGAAAAGAGCGACGGCTGTCATTACGGATATCAGCTTTTTTATTTTCAAACGGGTGCCTCCTTTATGAATTAATAATTTATTTTGCAGGTATATTTGCCATATGCCCAGCATGTCGTATTGCTCGTGTATACTCTTGCCTCAAACGAGGACGCACCCGTTTCAAGCTCCTGCGATTTAAGGTCTATATCCGCAAAAATATCCTCCGCTTTAAGCAGCTCTATCGTTTCAGACGGACCGACGATAGTCACGGCGGCGTTTAAGCCCGCGGCGACTGTAACCGGCAATTTGTTTACGTTGTTGATTATCTTTATATTCTTGACAGGTACCGTAAAGCTGCGCTGCTCCATATTCGTCATGTCTATTACCACATCAAATGACCTGACGCTGCCGCTGTAAGCTATCTCCGTCAATTTTTCGACGGGAAACGAAAATTTATTGCCGTTTACGGAGATATCCTTGAAATCTATTGAACCGACGACTGCAGATTTTATCGTTTCGTACTCCTCCACCGAAACGTCAAACTCATCAAAAGCCGGCGTTATTCTATAAGGCAGAGGAAGCGACAGGTAATAGCTCGTCGCGTTCTTAAACGTGACCTCGGCGGGCAGCTTCTTGACGCCGTATACAGGTACTGTCATAGATATGTCGCCGGTCAAGTCGGCAGACAGGTACTTGAAGCTTTTCTCATTGTTTTCGTCAAGGATTAGCAGCTCGGAATCGAGAGTTGTCGTACTAAGCAGCGTGCTGCCCACAGACGCCCTCGCGACGACCGACGCGATTTTTGAAATCTCCGCCGCGGGTCCGCTGACGGTTATCGTGCTTACGGACAAAAGCGGCGTACCGAGCTTAAATCCGTTTTCCGTAAGCGAAAAGTCGCCGTTGGGTACAATGTCAGGAGTTATCGAGAACTCCTGAGATTTTTCAATATCAAAATACACCTCAACCGTAGGCTTTGAAAGCCTCACAATTTCAAAATCTCTGCCCGGAGCGGCGGCGGTGGCTTTTAGGTCAAGTCTGTGAACTCCCGCGGTTGTAACGTATTCCGTGATTGCCGTAACGCTAATATCCTCGGTTGAAAGCGCGTTTTGAGAAACAAGATATTTCTTTCCCACAACCGTTACGTCCACATAAAAATCCGCTTCTCCGAAAACCTTTAAACCAAGCTGGGACGGGACGCTGTTTTTTGTTTCGACCGTCACCTTTACGTTTTGAACCGTCCTCTCGGTTTCGGGGCTTACGTTGACGGCGACAAGCGTCCAAATTATCAGTGCCGATATGATAGAAAAGACAAGCACAAATTTATCGTTATTAAATAAATTGTTCACAGAAAACCTTCCGGATTTCATTTTGTCTCCTCCTTGTCATCCTTTTTTGAGCCGAAAACCCTATTTTTAGCTCGTCCGATTATCGTATCGTCCCCGTTGCCGCCGTCTGCCTGAATTAGATACCCGGTTAAAAACTCCCTCAAATCGCCCGTGGAGACGCCCCTTCGCAGCTCGCCGCCGCAGGCGAGCGAAATCATTCCGTTTTCCTCCGAAACGACTACGACGGCGGCGTCGCTCACCTCGCTCATGCCCAAGGCGGCGCGGTGCCGCGTCCCAAGCTCGCTGTCAAACGACTCATTTTCGGTAAGCGGTAAAATACACCCGGCGGCGTACAGCCGCGCGTCCTTTATTATCAGCGCGCCGTCGTGAAGCGCGGAGTTCTTGAAAAATATACTGCTGATAAGCTCCGCGGAGGAGTCGGCGTCAATTTTTGTTCCGGTTGAAATAATGTCGCTCAGCGGGGTTTCCTTCTCAAAAACTATCAGCGCGCCGCACTGCTTTCTGCTCATTGAAGAGCTTGCCTTGCAGACGTCGTTTATAGTCGAAAGTATAATGGCGGTACGTTCCGCGTCCGATTTGAAGGAAAAAAACGAAATGTTTTTTATTGAACGCCTGCCCACGTTTTCGAGCAGCTGCCGAAGCTCCGGTCCGAAGAGAATAAGGAATATGATAATCGAATTGTCAAACAGCAGCTTGAATATATACTCGCTCGCTTCCATTTTCAGCAGTGAAACGACCGCGTACACGATGCCCACAAAAAAAACGGCTTTCAGTATAAGAAAAGCCCGCGTACCTCTGAGCAGCTTAATCGACTGATAGATTAAAAGGACGACAAGACCCACGTCAAATATATCAAAAAGGAAATCAAAGCTCATAATAGCTTTAAATATTTCGTTGAAAAAGTTTTTAATTACTTCCATTTTCACTC
>CAZQXZ010000076.1:0-908 GCA_964597515.1 uncultured Eubacteriales bacterium
TGAAAAAATTAAATTACTTCAATATGTTTTTTACTATTCTAATCTTTTTAACATTACCCAGTTGTTTTACCTCTAAAAGAAATAGTAACACAGGAGATGTTTCCATGAGTGAAAGTAACTTGCAAATCTTTAGCTTCGGTTCTGTTCCGCTTGACAGCACGGGAATTATTGAGCCTATGGATTATGACGAATTAAAGGAAAAGGTGCAGCAAATTAATTCAGAAACGACTTCTAAAGATTTACTTGTTTTATTTGGTGCTTATCCTAATCCTGTTACGGAAATTAGTGTAAATCGTCATTTATATTATTGCGGTGACTATATCGTTAATATGTTTGATGTGCCGATAGCGGCAGTGAGCATATTCAATACAAAGACTGAAAACGATGAGGTTTTATATAACAATACGTCGCCATAAAAGTCAAGGTTCACATACACCTATGATGTCGGCAGAAACATCGTTTCAAAAAAGGAATATGCCTATACGACAGGCTTGGCGCGGTTTTTGATACAAAAATACATAAACAGGGCACAAAAGCTTTCTGATACGGAAAGCTTTTGTACCCTGTTAAAATATATTCCTAATTCCTGACCGGGTGATGGACGGGAGCAGTCGCCTCTGTTATTGGGGCGAAGACATAGCCCTTCGCTTTGCCGTAATCTATAATATTCTGAACAGCTTTCGCTTTGACGTTTCCGTCTCCCGTATCATGCATCAAAACGACGTTTCCCCTGTTTTTCCTCAGTCCCGCCGTGACGTTGTCGTACAGCCTGTCGGCGGTTACTCTTCCTCCCGCCGCGTCGCCGCTGTCAACGTTCCAGTCAAAATATATGTACCCGGCGTCCTGTACCGATTTTACAAGCGTCGTCATTATCCCCGGATTGAAATTTGAAACGGTATTTGAGCTGC
>CAZQXZ010000076.1:918-5362 GCA_964597515.1 uncultured Eubacteriales bacterium
TAATCGTAGGCTTATACCCCGTGAGAGCCTTCACCTTGTCGCGCAGGGAATTTGTGTTGTCCATAAACGCTTTTTCCGAGCGGTATATGTCCTTATAGACATGTGAGTAACCGTGAACGGCAACGGTATGCCCTTGCGCGACCATATTCTTTATTAAATCAGCCTTTTCCTTCGTATCGAAATTTATAATAAAGAATGTCGCTTTTACGCCGTTCTTTTTCAAAACGTCAAGGATTTTCTTCGTCGCCGAGTTCGACGGCCCGTCGTCAAAGGTAAGATAGATAATGTTTCCTTTTACGCTCTCGGGTTCGACGACCTTAATCTCCCGCTTCTTATAACCCGTGTTTCCCGCAAGGTCAGACGCGGAGTATTTAATAATATATATTCCGGTTTTATCCGTATCGATAACGCCTTCGATTTTTAACTTGTCGGTGATGTCGCCGTCGCGGTTATCAAACGCTTTCGCGCCTTTCTCCTCGTATTTGTTTCCCTTTATAACAATAATGCTTTCATAGCCGCCGAGAGTCACCTTTGGCGGCGTTATATCCTTTATTTTTATAGTACGGTATATTTGTACCGCGTTTCCCGAGGAGTCCTCTGCCGTATACGCAGCCTTTACCTCGTCGTCAAAATCGCCGGAGTACGACACGCTGACACTTTCTGAAATATCGCCGTCATAATTATCCTCCGCCTTGCAGCCCGGCTCTTTATAATCCTCGAACCTTTCAACGGTAACAACTTCCTTACCGATTACGGAGATTTCGGGCGGCACCGTATCTATCACACGGACTAAGCGCGAGGCGCTGTATGAGCGGTTTTTATAGCTGAACGAGTATATGACGCGGTAAAGACCGAGCACGTTTGTATCGACGGCGAAGGCGTCCGAGGAAACCTCGGCGTTTATGGGCTTTCCGGTAGAGTCTGTTATAGTAATTCCGCTGTCGTTATAGCTGTCAAAAACCTCGACATTAACCTGTGCGCCGCCTATCAGCTCAATTTCGGGAGGTGTAAATATGCGGTATAAGCCCACGGTAATAAGACCTATGGCGCATAGGGAAAAAACGATTAAAACTGTTCTTTTAACGGCGCCTTTTTTAATAAAATAATAGAATAGGAATAAAATTACCGCTGACAAAACAATTGTCTCGGTAATTTCCCATGTATATTTTGTAAGAAATAAAGTCATACAAAAACCGCCCTTGAATATACGATTGAAGTATACCAGTTAATTCTGTAAAAATCAATAAAAGTATTATATTGTAATATAAAATATAATATTGTAACTTTATGTCATTTTTTCCTGCTTTGTTTTCTTATCGATTATATGCCTTGACGCCAATTCGCGAACAATTTCGTCCGATTCTATTTTAAGAAGCGACATTAAAACAAGCATATGATAAGTCAAATCGGCGGTTTCGTATACGGTATCAGCCCTGTCTCCCGCTTTGGCGGCTATTATGACCTCGGTTGATTCCTCCCCTATCTTCTTCAAGACTTTATCAAGTCCCTTTTCAAAAAGATAACTGGTATACGAGCCTTCCTTGGGATTTTGTTTTCTCTCTTTTATCAGCTTTTCGAGGGAGTAAAGCGAAAAATCTGTCGAATTCGCGCCATTCTGATATATTTCGTTAAAAAAGCACGAGTCCTCGCCTGTATGACAGGCGGGTCCTTCCTTTTCGACGGTTATTTCAAGCGCGTCAAAATCGCAGTCAGCAGTAATTTTTACTATTTTCTGATAATTACCGGAGGTTTCGCCCTTTCGCCAAAGCGTTTTCCTCGAACGCGAGTAAAAACAGGTTCGGCCCTCCTTCATACTTATTTCAAGACTCTCTCTGTTCATATAGGCGAGGGTTAAAAGCTTCTTGCTCCTATTGTCTGTCACAACAGCGGGAATAAGACCGTCGCCGTCAAATTTCAATTCGTCTATGTTCATTTAACCGTTCTCCTTACGTTAATTCCGTTACCGTGCAGATAGTCCTTCAACTCGTTGATTTTTATCTCCCCGAAATGAAAAACCGAGGCGGCAAGTCCGGCGTCAACGCTTGGCAGCGTTTTAAAAAGCTCAAGAAAATGCTCGCGTTTCCCCGCGCCGCCCGAGGCGATTACAGGTATGTTCACACTGCCCAGCACAAGCCCTAAAAACTCCGTGTCGAAACCGTTCTTAACGCCGTCGGTGTCTATACTGTTTACCACGAGTTCACCCGCCCCGAGTTCAACCGAGCTTTTAATCCATTCAAGCGCGTCCATGCCCGTGTCTATTCTGCCTCCGTTTTTATAAACGTGAAAGCCTTTGTCAACCCTTTTCACATCAACCGAAAGCACTACGCACTGGCTGCCGTACTTATTCGCGGCTTCGCGTATAAGAGCGGGGTTATTTACAGCGCCGGAGTTGACGCTGACCTTGTCCGCCCCGCAATTTAAAACCCTGTCAAAATCCTCTAAGGAGCTTATTCCACCGCCTACGGTAAGCGGTATAAAAACATTGGAGGCGACCTCCCGCAGAACATCCGTAAAGAGCGCCCTGTTTTCGTGCGACGCGGTGATATCGTAGAAAACAAGCTCGTCCGCGCCGCTGTCACTGTAATATGAGGCGAGCCTTACGGGCGACGCCACATCGTTCAGACCCTCAAAATTAACGCCTTTGACCACCCTGCCGTTTTTCACGTCAAGACAGGGAATTATCCTTTTTGTTATCATATACAGCCTCCCGCAACAGTTAAAGCCCTCTTCAACTCGATTTTTCCCTCATACAGCGCTTTCCCGAGTATTGCCCCGTATACGCCCGTCTCTGACAGCTTCTCTATATCCTCATATGACGAAACGCCGCCCGAGGCTATTATATTAAAGCCGTATTTATTTAATATTTCTCTGTAAAGCTCAATATTGGTACCCGACATCATCCCGTCCTTTGAAATATCGGTGCAAACGATTGTTTTGACCCCTGTTTTTTCCATATCTTCAAAAAATGCGTCCGCTGTTATATCGGAGGTAACAGCCCATCCTTTAACGGCGATAAAACCGTTTTTTATATCCGCGCCGACGGCAATTTTTCCGCTGTAACGCTTAATACAGGCACACAGAAAATCCCTGTCAAGCACGGCGGCTGTACCGAGGATAACGCGCGATACGCCCGCTGACATCAGAGCGTCAACAGTTTCTAAATTCCGAATTCCGCCGCCGCTCTGGACGAACATACCCGTTTCAAGCACAATCCGCTTAATGATATCGACACACGAGTTTATTCCGGTTTTCGCGCCGTTTAAATCGACCGTGTGAAGATATTCGGCGCCGTCGCATTTAAATGAACGGGCGACATCGGCGGGCGAGCCGCTGTATACGGTCATTTTATTGAAATCGCCCTTTACTAATCTGACAGCCTTGCCCTCATATAAGTCAACAGCCGGAAATATTAGCATAAAAAGCCTCCTAAAGTCCGCAAAACGCCTTTAATATCAAAAGACCTTCATCTCCGCTTTTTTCGGGATGAAACTGAGTCCCGAAAATATTGTTATGCCCGACAGAAGCCGTAACCATGCCGCCGTACAGCGTATGGGCGCTGACATATTCGGCAAAGCAGACCGCATGGTACGAATGTACAAAATAAACGTGCGCGCCGTCGTGCGTATACCTATAAAGCGGACTTTTGCTTTTACCCTCCGGAAACACAAGAGCGTTCCAGCCTATATGCGGTATTTTAAGCGGTTTTTCTATATGTCCGCAAAGCGGTTTTACAGCTCCGTGAAGAAGGCAAAGCCCTTCATACTCACCGTTCTCATAGCTCTTTTCAAAAAGAAGCTGCATACCCAAGCATATCCCCAATAACGGTTTGCCGTTTTGCGCATGCTCGCGGACGACTTCGGAAAGTCCGCGTGAATTAAGCTCTTTAACGGCGTCCCTGAACGCTCCGACACCCGGAAGAATAAGCTTATCACAGGAACGGATAACCTTTTCGTCGTCCGTCAGCACGGCATCGGCTCCCACAGCTTTCAGCGAGCTTATGAGCGAAAAAAGATTGCCTACCCCATACTGTATAACGGCAATCATCTATAAAACGCCTTTCGTAGAGGGTATTTCCCGGGAAAAATCGTTATCAACCGCGGCGGCCTCTCTCATAACCCTTCCAAACGCCTTAAACGCCGCCTCTGTAATGTGGTGGGAATTTGTGCCGCCAAGTTTTTTTATGTGAAGCGTAATTCCCGCGTTATTCGTAAACGCCCTGAAAAACTCCTGTGTAAGCTCGATGTCGTATTCGCCGATTTTTTGACTTGGTACTGTTAAATCGAAATGGCAGTACGGTCTGCCCGACATATCGGCGGCGCATAAAACGAGCGCCTCGTCCATAGGAAGAAGTATGTTGCCGTATCGCTTTATGCCGCGCCTGTCGCCAAGCGCCTGTGAAAACGCCTGTCCGAGGGCTATGCCTGTATCCTCGACGCTGTGATGA
>CAZQXZ010000076.1:5372-9966 GCA_964597515.1 uncultured Eubacteriales bacterium
CGTTATTATCACCCGAGCATTTTACTGTTAAATCAAACCTGCCGTGATTGGCGAAGAGGGCGAGCATATGGTCAAAAAACCCTGAGCCCGTAGAGATATCGGCTTTTCCGCTCCCTTCGACGATAAGGGAAAGCGAGATATCCGTCTCATTTGTTTTACGCGTAATTTCTGATTTTCGCATAACATCACTCCTGTTATATAAGCTTTTTGATTTTTGAAATCAATATCTCCGTCTGCGCGGCAGTGCCGACGCTTATTCTGACATATTCTTTAATTCTGTCCTGCTCAAAATATCTTATCAGTATCCCGTTCTCTTTTAATTTTAAGTATAATTCACGCGCGGCGATACCGCAAGGCTTAGCGAAAATAAAATTTGCTTTGGAGTCCAAAACCTCAAAGCCCGCTTCGCGCAGCTTTACCGTAAGGTAATCGCGTGTTTCGGCTGTTTTTTCACAGCAACCCTTATAATAAACCGCGTCGTCAACTGCCGCTTCGCCGGCTATGAGCGTCAGGCGGTTAACGTTATAAGGGTTTGTCGAATACTTGATTTTGTTCAAATCGTCTATAAGAGACTTTTGACCCATTGCGAAGCCAAGCCTCGCGCCCGCAAGGGAGCGCGATTTGGAGAAGGTCTGAACTACAATCAAATTATCGTATTTTTTAATCAGGCGCGACGCCGACTCGCCGCCGAAATCAATATACGCCTCGTCAATAATTACAAGGCTGTGCGGATTGCCCCTAACTATCTTTTCGATATCAACAACGGGTATAAAAAGCCCCGTGGGAGCGTTCGGATTGGCGATTACGATATTTTTTCCGATACCGTTATAATCGTTCGCGTCAAGCTTAAATGCGCCGCCGAGAGGGATTATGTACGCGTCACTGCCGTAAAGGCGCGCGTAAACCTTATAAAATCCGTATGTAACGTCGGCGAACGCAACCTTCGCGCCGTCCGCGAAAAACGCTAAAAACGCGAAAGAAAGTATCTCGTCCGAGCCGTTTGAGAGGAATATGTTTTCCCGGGAAATACCGTTTAGAGCCGCAAGCTTGGATTTCAGGCTCTCACCCTCGAGCGCAGGATACAGATTGAGCTTTTTAACCTCCCTTACGCTTACGGCTTCTATCACCTTTGGCGACGGCGGATAGGGAAGCTCGTTTGTGTTGAGCTTTATAAATTTTGAAAAATCCTCGGGCTGTTCTCCGGGAGCATAAACATTCAAGCCCTCGTGCCGCTGTAATAAAAATCTGCTCATGGCAAAACCTCATTAAATCTTATTAACGCCGATTTAGCATGCGCGTCAAGACCTTCCTCATACGCCAGCAGCGCCACCTTGTCCGATACCTCCCGAAGCGCCTCCTTCGTGTAATAGGTAAACTGCGCCTTTTTAACGAAATCGTCCGTTGAGAGAGGGCTTGAAAATTTGGCGGTTCCCCCTGTCGGCAGAGTGTGGTTCGTGCCCGCAAAATAGTCTCCGAGTGCTTCGGGCGTGTATTTACCGAGAAAAACAGACGCCGCGTTTTCGATTTTTTCAAGGTAATCGAAGGGATTGTCCACACATATTTCAAGATGCTCGGGCGCAAGCTCGTTGGAAATAAAAATGGCTTCGTCAACAGAGTCTGCGATAATTATTTTACCGTAAGCGTCGATAGACTCACGCGCGATTGCGCTCCTGCTCAAAAGTGAAATCTGGCGTTCAAGCTGTTTTGATACCTCTTTGGCAAGCTTCTCACTCGTTGTAACAAGCACAGCCGAAGCAAGCTTATCATGCTCCGCCTGCGAGAGCATATCGGCGGCTATGTGGACGGGATTGCCTGTTTCGTCGGCGATAATCAGAATTTCGCTCGGTCCTGCTATCATATCAATATCGACAGCGCCGTAAACCTGACGCTTTGCCTCGGCGACAAAAACGTTCCCGGGACCCACTATTTTATCTGCCTTTACAACGCTCTGTGTCCCGAAAGCAAGCGCGGCTATTGCCTGAGCGCCTCCAAGCTTGAATATCCTGTCAACTCCCGCGATTTTCGCGGCGGCGAGGACGGACGGTTTTATTTTACCATCCTTATTTGGAGGCGAAACCATAACTATTTCTGAAACTCCCGCGATTTTCGCGGGTATCGCGTTCATCAGCACGGTTGACGGGTAGCTCGCCGTACCGCCCGGAACATATATGCCGACGCGTTTTAGCGGAAGCACTCTCTGCCCTAAAACAACGCCGTTGTCCCTATTGACGGTGAACCCGTCTTTTAGCTGATTTTTATGATATTCCCTTATATTGTCCGCCGCCTCGCTTATAACCGCCGTCAGCTCCTCGGAGCATCTTGAAAAAGCCTCGTCAAGCTCGTCCTCAGTCACCTCAAAAGAGGTGAGCTTCGCCCCGTCAAAACGCTGTGTAAAATCGAAAAGGGCACGGTCGCCTTCCTTTTTCACCCTCGATATTATGTCGGACACAACTGCTGAAACGTCCGCGTTCATAACGCTTCTGCTTAATATATCGCCTATCTCAATTTCGTTATATTTATAAATCTTAATCATTTTTCCCCGCCTTAAGCAGTTTAGTGATTTGCTCAATCCTGCCGTTATTGAACTTGAAGCTTACCTTATTGGCGATAAGGCGCGCGCTTATATCCGCTATCCTCTCGAGCGGCTCAAGGTTGTTCTCTCTGAGCGTCGTTCCGGTTTCGACTATATCAACGATGACGTCCGCCATTTTAAGCAGCGGAGCTATCTCAACCGAGCCGCTCAGTTTAATAATATCAATTTCACGGCTCTGCCGCGAGTAATAGTCCCGAGCGATATTCGGAAGGCTTGTCGCGACGCGAAGCGCGCGTTTGGTATTCCTATCGCTTCCGGGAAAGCCGGCTACCACTATCCGGCATTTGCCAAGCCCCAAATCCAAAAGCTCATAGACATCCGGGCGATGTTCAAGCAGAATATCTTTGCCGACTACGCCTATATCCGCCGCTCCCCTCTCAACGTATTTGCCGACGTCGGACGGCTTGACCCAGAAATACCTGACGCCGGAAGCGGCGTTCTCAAATATAAGCTTTCTGCTGTTTTCGAATACTCCGGGGCAGGCGTACCCAATTCTTTCAAATTCAAGATACGACTTCTCACCGAGGCGCCCCTTTGGTAAGGCTATGTTAAGAAACCTCGTCAATTTTAACAGCCTCCCCCTCTTTGAGCTCATAATACTCTCTTGCTTTGACGTCTTTTCTTCGCTTTTTCTGCACGCTTATACTCTTGCCCTGCAATAAAAGCGCATTGGCGGCCTTTCCGACGCTCAAAGCGCCGGCGTTCTCTGTGTAAAGGAGTACGCAGTCCACATCATAAGGGTCGTCCGCGGTGAAATAGCTGTCAAGGATATCGGTATATACCGCGAAGCCGACAGCTTGCGCGTCCTTGCCGAGTTTTTTTAAGAGATTGTCGTACCTACCGCCCGACAGCACGGCGGCGGGAATATTTTCTATAAAACCCTGAAATATTATGCCGTTATAGTAAGTGACGTCGTTAACTATTGAAAAGTCAAGGTTTACGCCTTTATCCATACCAAAGCTTTTAAGCAGCCCGTACACGCTTTCAAGCTCGCCGAGCGCGGCGCTCATAGAAGCGTTGACTGCAAGCCTTTCAGCCATCGCAAAAGCCCGCTCAAATTCTCCGTAAATGCCCGAAAGTGCAGTTATTTTTGAAACAAGAGAGCTGTCTGTGCCAAGACCTGAGCAATATGAACCCAACTCGTGGGCGTTTCTTTCCGATATCAGCTCGCAGACCTTTTCACGCTGAGGCGCCGTAAGCGCAGTCTCGTCAAGCAGACCGTTTATAAATCCGATATGCGACATATCGAGTATATATGACCCGCCTATTGTTTTTAAGCTTTGTACGGCAAGACTCAGCACCTCGAAGACAGAGTATAAATCAAGCTCGCCGATATGCTCAAGCCCCACCTGAGTGATTTCTATGTAGTCCTTAGTCCCCCTGTTTACGCGGTATACATTTTCATTGTAATAAAGCTTATAAGGCATTTGGGTTTTGCTTTTAACATTTTTGACTATCGAAAGCGTAACGTCCGGCTTTAACGCTAAGAGCCTGCCGTTTAAGTCGGAAAACGTAATTATATTCTCACTTTTCAGAAAGCTCTTGTTTTCGGCGTACAAATCGTATTCCTCAAACTTGCTCATGGTGAATTTGGCGTAACCGTACTTCTCATACAGCTTTGTAAGCTTTCTGGCGGCGTCCCCGCCGCTCAAAGTGCAAAAGGCGTTCATCCTCTCACTCCCTTTTATTGTTTTTTATAATATCACACTTTAACACGGTAGTCAAGTAATATGTGAAATTATTATAACAATGGAAAACAAGCCATTCATCACTCTGCTTCTATCTGTTTTATCTCACCCGCGAAATAAAGCGAGCCGCAAATCAGTAAAGCTCCGTCTTTTTCAAGCCTTTTGACAACGCGCGGGTAAACGTCTGTGACCTTCTCCGCGCATGATACGTTTTGGCAGTACTTTTTTACGATTTCGGCAAGCCGTTTTGCTTTAATGGCTCTTGGGTTTTCAGGCGTCACGTTTTTTAATGATACGGCGACCACCGAGAGCA
>CAZQXZ010000077.1:0-8706 GCA_964597515.1 uncultured Eubacteriales bacterium
TCGAGCCTGTTGTGCGAAGAAGCGAGCAGTTATCTCAGCTGCACACGCGCCATTATATTGAAACCCCCGCGGGGACGCTGACATATGTTATAAGCCGCAATGACTCAAACGGCGGTTCATACAACAGCGAGTGGCTTGTTAAAAGCGAAAAGGATATCAGAACGCTTATATGGCTTGAAAACAATACAGAATGGAGGTTTAACAGGGAAAACTGGGATAAGAATAACACTCTGTATAACGGATTGGGACTCCCCTCGCTGTTCTTGCAGCGTATAAACATACAGCACGCTATCATAGACGTTTTCGGCTACGAGCGCGCCGTGGACTGGCTCTATGACGACCCGAAAATCATGGAGGAGTTCTTCGAGGCGAGCGAAAACAGCGTTATGAGAAGCATCGGCGTCCTTACGGACTCTCCGTTTGAGTGGATAAACTTCGGCGACAACATACACGGCAGGTTAATAACAAACGAGTGGTTTGAAAAATACATATTGCCCGCATACCGCCGCAGATGCAAGGAGCTGAAAAACGCCGGTAAATTTACATATGCCCATTGGGACGGCGACTGCGCCCCTATCCTTAAATACGCGAAGGAATGCGGTCTTGACGGCATTGAGGCAATCACTCCGGCTCCGCAGGGCGACGTTACCATAAGTGAAATAAAGGATGCGCTCGGCGACACGGTTTTTCTCGTTGACGGCATACCGGCAATCCTTTTTGACGAGCTGTATCCCGTATGGCGGCTTGAAGAAACCGTAAGGGAACTGATAAGCCAATTCGCCGGACGCCTTATACTCGGAATATCGGACGAGATGTCGTCTACCGGCGACGTTGAACGAATACGCTTCGTGGGAAACATAGTGGACGAATATAACGCGTCGGTATAACCGTGTTTATGCATTTATTAAGAAAATCTGAAAAAGAAACGTAATTATTGACTATTTATGTTAAAAAGCTTAAACTTATATTCGTGTGGGGTACAAAGCTCTGCATTAGGGGGCAGCTTATGAAAGAGAAAATGAAGCTTTTAAGCGGCAGGCCGTTCCTGCTGCTTGTTTCGCTTCTCCTTGCGGGACTTTACGCTTACTGTGCCGTATTGTTTTACAATGAGTATTCCTGGTGGAACAGTATTTTAAGCGTCGTCTTTTCTACGCTGCTGCTGTGGTTTTGCGTAATCGCGGCTTGTTTTCTCCTAAACAAAGCGAGAAAGAACAAGGGGAAAACAAAAATTATTGTATCTACCGCCGCCGTTCTTCTGTTATACAATCTCATTTTATGGTGTCCGGCGCTCTTTATGGATTTCATCCTTGGTTTTTCAAAGAGCGACTCCGCCGCTTTCGGCGTCATTCTCGCCTCTGTTCTTTACGCCGCGAGCCTCGTTTTTTCAGTCTGCGGCATATTTAATAAGCATTTACTGCAAAAGGCGCTGTGCGGCGCTTTCGCCGTGTTATTTGTCCTGACGTCGGGAGTATCGTTCTTGTACCTATCATCAAGAAGCGGGTATTTCAATAAAAAAAGTCTGCAAAGGGCAAGCGAAATGGAAATAAGCTTTGATAAAATAACCTTTGAACAGCTTGCGGTGACATCCGATGAAAAGAAAAGATGTTCCGATTGGTTTAACACCAACATATTAAACGCGGGAAAAGAGCGTATCGCTCCGGCATACGATTTCAGCGTAAACGGTATCTCGTTGCGCAACACCTACGAGGATTGGAATTTTTCCGTTGGAGAGACGAGCGCGGCGGGCGTATACCACACAGGCGGCAAGACCACCTTCATCACGCTGACGAACGATACCCTCCGGCTCAAAGCGACTGTGGAGGCGACGCTTTTCGAAGCGTTCGCCGTATGCGAATGGACGGTTTACATAACCAACACCTCGGATGAAAACTCAGGTGAAATAACAAATTTTTACGCCTTGAACCACACCTTTGACCTTGGAGAGGACGCTCATATATATTATTCGGCGGGAAGCGACAGCTCCAATGACGATTTCACACTAAAAAAAGTAAAGCTCGCGGATGTTGAAATCGCCCGTTTCACGGGTACAGGCGGCAGAAGCAGCGTTGAATATATGCCTTATTTCAATATGTGCGGCAGCACAAATTTTGTTATGTCAGTAGGCTGGACAGGGCAGTGGGAGGCTTCCTGCCGTCTTTTTGAAGACTCTGTTTTCACAAAGGTACGTCAGGAAAACCTGAGCGCGTACCTTACCCCCGGCGAGGAGATACGCTCGCCCCTCGTCAGCTTATGCTTTTATGACGGGGCAAACGCGTTAAAGGGGTTCAACTCGCTTCGGAAATGGGAAATGACGCTCGCTCCTGACGTCTGTGTCCCGCAGGTTTTTTACTGCTACGCCAACGAGCAGGATTACTTCACGAGCACGGACAATATCGAGGAGATGCTGAAGCTTGCCGATTTTGACGCCCTCTGGATTGACGCGGCTTGGTATAAGCTTCATCACGGTCAATGGTATAATTCCGTCGGAAGCTGGAGCGCCGATTGCGCCGACAAGAAGGTTTTCCCCGACGGGATTAAATCCGTCGGCAAATTTGCCGCAGAAAAGGGTCTTGATCTTTTACTTTGGTACGAACCGGAACGCGTCACAAAGGGCAGCGAGCTTTATAAAGTAGGCAAGCAAAATGACGGATGGCTTCTTTCCGGCGGCGATTTCCTTTGGAATTTGGCGGACGAGGACGCTTTCCGATACCTTTGCGCATATATCAACACCTCGATTAAAGATATCGGAATAAGCGTGTACCGCCAGGACTTTAACACGCAGGCACTCTATTACTGGAACTGGGGCGACAAGCACCTTTACGGCGGCAGAACAGGCATAACCGAAAATCATTATGTAACAAATCTGTATGCCTACTGGGATTACCTGCTTCAAACGAATTACGGCTTGCTTATTGACAACTGCGCCTCAGGCGGCAGAAGACTCGACGCGGAGACGGCGCGCCGCTGCGTCTTTCTGCACCGCTCCGACTATATAAAAGATAACGAGTCCACTCAGTCGATGACATACGGCGCGTCACTTTGGGTACCCGCCAACGGCACAGTTTTAGAAATCGGCGGCGAATATAACGCGAGAAGCTGGATGACCGCTTTAAACAACGTCGTTATCTATAACGAGGAAAACGTCGAGATATATAAGGATTTGCGCCGGCTCCATAACAGCGTTTACAAGCATTGGTTCGAGAACTATTTCCCGCTCACCTCTCAAAACCGCGACTGCGATAAATGGCTCGCCATGCAGTATGGCGGCGGCGACAGCGGCTTTGCTGTCGTTTACAAGCGCGAAAACGTCAAAGAAAACACGTTTGCGCTGATAATGAACGGACTTTCGGAAAATAAAAAATACGTTCTTACGGATTATGATAAACCCGAAAAGCCTCTTGGCACGTTTACAGGAAAGCAGCTTATGAGCGAGGGCGTTATACTGAACGTCGAGGAAACGCCCAAGGCGACAGTGGTTTTATATAAAATAAAATAATCGCCGACAAATAAAACCGCCCGAAAAGGCGGTTTTATTTTATTCGTCCGCTATGCTTCAATACCATTCTTTAAGGCACTTAAAGTCGGACAGAAAATTTTCGGGTCTGTCGCCCTTTACAAACTCAAGAATAACGTCGCCGGCGTATCCGTCTGATTTCAGAATATCCAAAAACTCTCTGATTTTCGCCTTGCCTTTCCTGAGCGGATAGCGGACGCCTAAGCGGTTCCAGTTGAACATATGAACTGTTACCGTGTCGCTTATAACATTTTTAAGGTTTTCGATATCTCTTCCCGCGAACATTGGCTGCCAGTATGTTTTGATATTTTCACGCCCTATTCGCTCAATAAACCGGCGGGAGCTTTCGCCGGTATCGTTGTATGTGCCAGTATGAAACTCAAAGGCTACTGTCAGTGCGTATTTTTGTGCCGTATCGGAAAGCCTTTCTGCCTCGGCGGCAAGCTTCTCAAAGAGTCTTTCTCCCGTCATCGCGCTGCCCTTGTTCCCGAGCCAGACCCTGAGCGTTTTAGCGTCAAGAATTTTTGCTATTTCGCATAAAGGCTCAAAACTCTCCTGTGCTCCCTGCCCGAGCCTATAATAGCTTCCGTATGAATTTATCCCTATCCCCGCGTCTGTACACATTTTACGGACATACGCCGCGTCCTCCTTGTCCCTTACATGGATGTCCCCTCCCCATTCGATAATATCACAGCCCGCCTCTGCGGCAAGCGCCGTTATTTCATCGGTTGTGAGCTTTCTGAAAGTTACCGACGTCAACCCTAAGCCCATAAATAAAACCCTCTTTACGCAAATATTATATATCTCAGTATGGCAAGTATTACAAGATGAAGGGGGTAAAACACATAAAAGCCCCATTTTGTAAAAATATTTTTTCCGCCTCGCCTGCCGCCGTACATCAGAATAAACGGCGCCGCCAAAAGAAAACCGAAAACATAAAACGCCCTGAATTCAGAACGGATAAAAACCGGCAGCGCGTAAAAAGCAAAGCCGACAAACACAAAGGCGGCAAGGCGCGCTTTTTGGCTTCCTCTGAAATGATAAAAGCATACCATCCATAAAACAGCTATGTAAGACCAATCCGAGCGGTACGCCAAAACGCAGCAGAGCGCGGCGAATAAAGCTTGAAGTATCGGCTTTCCGGCGTATTTTCTTTGAAAATGAACAGCAAGCAGTCCCACAAGAAGCGTAAACATAATGCTCGCGGCAGCGTACCGCCCGAGCCCGAAATAAACTACATACGGAAAATGTGACACGGCGCCAAAAGCCGCAAGCCTGCCTATATATCTTTTTATATTTGAGGTGTGGAGATACCCCTCTACAATAAAGAAACACATCAAAGGCGCCGTAAGCCTGCCGATAAAATGGACTGCCTGACCGTCAAAGCTTTGCGTGGGCAAAAGCCACCACGCGAGATGGTCAGCGAGCATCGCCGTAACGGCGACAGCCTTAATCTGATTTGCCGTAAGACATTTTAGCTTCTCCAACAGCGCGGCTCCTTTCGGACGCGTAAATATAATTAAAACGCGAAGCGTTTTCCCATCATCTAATATCTAATATCTAACATCTAATATCTAAAACGCGTAAAGCTGTGCCAAATTCACGCCATTGTGGCGAGCATATTTATTGTAACTTCGTGTTTCAGCGGCTCGCCGTTTTTCAACCTGTCGTATTCCTCTATCATATACTCCGCCATACGCCAGACCTCGTGACCGGAGCTTCCGGCTATATGCGGAGACTGAATTATGTTTTTTTGCCGCGTCATCGGGTTGGCGCGCGTAATAATATCGGAGCTTGTAACGTCCAAAAGCGCCGTGCGCGAGCGCTCTTCTCTCATGGCGCGGGCGAGGTCCTTTTCAACAACCTGATCGCCCCTGCCCGTATTGATAAACGTGGCGCGGGGCTTCATTTTTGAGAACAGGCTGTAATTGAGTACTCCTGTCAGCTCCTTCTTATTTGCAAGGTGGTTCGAGATAACGTCGCAGCTTGAAAATACGGTTTCCAAATCAGCAAGGGAAACGCCCAGCTCCTTTGCCCTTTCCTCGCTTAAAAACGGATCGTAAACGTAAACCTCACATTCCAGCGTTTTAAGCTTTTCACACACTAAGGAACCGATAGCCCCCGCGCCGATTATTCCGATTTTAGTCTTATAGTTGCCCGGCTGCCTGTAATGGTGAAGATACGCCGCCGCCTGGTTTTTCTTTACCTTCGCGGACGCCTGAAAATAGCCCTTCTGCGCTAAAATTATCTGCGCGAACGTAAATTCCGCAACAGGAACGGCGTTCGCTTTCCACGCGGAGGACACCTTAACGCCCTGTTCAAGGAATTCGGACGCGAATTTTTGAACCGTTCCCGCTGCATACAAAACCGCTTTCAGCTTTGGAAAATATCTCTTTATTTCATCCTCGGACAAGCTCGGCATACCCCATGTAGAGAAGATTATTTCAACATCTCTCAGATAGTCTTCTCTTTTTTTCAGGTCGCCCTTGCCGACAATAAAATCGGGAAGCTCGCCCCTCTCCCTTATTCTTTGTTTGATATCCTCGGAATAGACTCTCGCCGCCTGGAACTTCTGGTTTGTCATCAATACAAATTTCATATATACAGTCCTTTTTATTAAAGCTTTACGGTTTTTTTCAGAGAATTCGCGCTTTCGCAGTCAAACCCCGCGTATACTGTGTATTCGCGATCAAGAACGAACAGACGCGAGGACTCGTCAAAGAATTTCAGCTCGTCAAACGGTATTACAATTTTCACCGTTCGGCTTTCCTTTGCCCTGAGAGTCACGCGCTGAAATCCTTTGAGAAGCTTAACGGGTCTGTCGGTCTCCTTATTCTCCGAGCCGCAGTAAATCTGTATTACCGTATCCCCGTCTTTTTCTCCGGTGTTTTTGACTTTGACACAAACATCCAATTGACCCTCATTTTTTTTGACGGTAAGCGCAGACGCCTCGAAGGATGTGTACGAAAGACCGAAGCCGAACGGATAATCCGGCTTTATGCCGCGCTTTTCAAAAAGGGTATAGCCGTGGTAATAGCCGTAGTCAATGTCGTATACGCGCTCGCCGATATACCGAAACGGCGGATAATCCTTTTTATCCGAGGCTACTGTAAAGGGCAGCTTGCCCGAGGGGTTTACCTTGCCGGAAATTATATCGGCAAACGCTCTCCCTCCCTCTATACCGCTGTAAAACGACATAAGCACGGCGTCCGCCTCGTCTTTCCAGTCCGAAATCACATAAGCGCTGCCGCCCATTATATTGACAATGACCTTTTTGCCGCTGCGGTAAAGCGCCCTGATAACGGCGGCGTCTTCCTTTGAGATACGCGCGTCTGTTCTGTCCCCGCCCATACCCTTCGGCTTTTTTCTGACCTTGCCGACGTTCACTAAAAACTCGCCCTCGTCGCGGTAATCGCTCCCGACGCAGACGATTGCCGTATCGCAGTCCTTCGCGGCAAGCACGGCTTTCGCCGTGTCGTTCCCGCCGTACAGCGATATATTTTCCTCGCCGAACACATTTTTAAGCCCCTGATACGGCGTCACCGTATACGGGCTGTAAACGTTGCTTGAACCGTGGTCTCCGGTATTTATTTTATCGGCGTACCTGCCCACGAGCGCGATTTTTTCTCCTTTTTCAAGCGGAAGCACGCCGTCGTTCTTTAATAAAACCATCCCTTTTGCCGCCGTTTCATACGCAAGCTCGGTATGCTCTTTGCAAACAATAACATCCTTCGGATAATCCTTTTTCTTCGGAAGAATTCTGATAAGCGCGCCGATTATATTTTTAACGCACGCGTCGATGTCGCTTTCGCTTATTTTGCCCTTTTTCAAGGCGGATTTTATAAACTTGTATCTGAACGTGTACGGCATTTCAATGTCAAGTCCTGCCTTTATCGAGCGCGCGCAGTCGTATATACCGAAGAAAAAGTCCGAAATCGTAAAACCGTCGAAGCCCCACATATCGCGCAGCACGGTCTTTAACAGATATTCGTTTTCACAGCAGTATGTGCCGTTCACTTTGTTATACGCGCCCATTATAGAGAGCGCGCCCGCGTCAACGCATTTCTTGAAATGCGGCAGATATACGTCGTGAAGCGTGCGCTCGTTTACCTTTACATCCACCGAAAAGCGCAAATCCTCGATACTGTTGAGAGCGAAGTGCTTGGGACAAGCTATTACACCCTTGTCCTGAACGGCTTTTGTGAGCGCCGCGCCCATCCTGCCCAACAGATACGGGTCCTCGCCGTATGTTTCCTGAGCCCTGCCCCACAGCGGATTTCGAAGCAGATTTATACAAATTCCCGCAAAGTAATTGGCGCCTCCCGCAATAGCTTCTTTGGCAAAAACCTCCCCCACACGGTATTCAAGAGCATCGTCAAACGCCGCTCCCCGAAGCATTGAAACAGGGAAACACGTTGATTTTCCGATAACTATGCCTCTTGGTCCGTCCGCAAACATAACCTTTGGTATTTTAAGGCGCTCACAGCCGCCCGCCTCATACGGCGTGGCGTTATAAACGCGCCCCTCTTTAAGAACGCCCTTTACGGTAGCCTTCATCGCGTGACCCGAAAGCATCCTGATTTTCTCTTGAAGCGTCATCTCCCTGACAAGAGCGTCAACAGCGTCTGTCAGCACTTCCTTTGTCGGGTTTTGCTCATACTTTTTTACGGCGCCGTCAAAATTCATACCCTCACCTCATTTTGTATTAAGTCAAACTGATTATAACCCAATAAGATTACGAGTTCAAGGGAATTGACAATAACGGTTGTATTTTTTATAATCGAGGTATATGATTGATATATCTTTAATCACGAGGGATAATATGCCTGATTTTAAGTTTGACAATATAAAAGAACCCGTCCTTGTGTCCGAGCTGTTAAGCAAAGCGGGCGTTGTGTTTGGGCTGCCATGCGGCGGCAGAGGAGTCTGCGGCAAGTGCAAGGCAAAGGTTTACGGCACAGTTTCCAAACTTACAGAGTCTGAAAAGCGCGCTTTAACCGAAAAAGAAATTTCAGAACGTGTTCGCTTAGCCTGCCAGGTCTATGCTTCGGGTGATATTACGGTCAGCGTTACGGCGGATGAATACGCCGCGCCCGCGTTTGAGCAAAGCTGGAAAAAGCGTATTGCCGCGAAGCGCATAGGAGCCGCCGTCGATATCGGGACGACGACCGTCACCGCCGCCGTCTACGACC
>CAZQXZ010000077.1:8762-9945 GCA_964597515.1 uncultured Eubacteriales bacterium
AGAGTGTTTTCGGCGCGGACGTCATAAGCCGTCTGCAAAAGTCGCTTGAGGGAAAGGGCGGCGAGCTTCAATTTGCCGTCTGCTCGCGCGTCGCGGGTATGCTCTATGAGCTTAACCCCGAGGGAAAGCGTTTTTCGGAAATGGTGCTTACGGGAAACACCGCGATGCTCTATCTTTTAACAAACAGAAATCCGAAAGCTATCACGCGCGCCCCCTTCGAGGCACACTGTCTGTTCGGAGAAGAAATAGAAAGCGGGTACCTGCCCGAGTTTTCAGGGCTTTGCGAATATGTTTATCTGCCCCGCTGCGTTTCGGCGTTCGTCGGCGCAGACGTTACCTCTGCAGCTCTCGACTCTGATATGCGCTTTGATTTTTTGAAAAATGACGGCAAGGCGCGGATTTTAGCCGATATCGGCACGAACGGCGAGATGATGCTCTCATTCGGCGGTAAGCTCATTTGCTGCTCGACAGCCGCCGGTCCCGCGTTTGAAGGCGCCGGTTTGCACAGCGGAAGCGTCGCCAAAGCGGGCGCCGTCAATTCGCTGTCGTATAAGGACGGCAAAATTTCTCATACCGTTATCGGAAACGTAAAGGGAGCCGGACTGTGCGGCTCGGGCGCGGTAGACGCCGTATCCGTTATGCTCAAAGCGGGCATTATAGACGATACCGGGCTGATTTTGAAGGACTCCCACGCTTACTCTGATTATATAATAGAAACAGATAACGCCAACGCCTTTCTAATACCCGATACCGACGTTCTGATAACCCAGGAGGATATCAGGAATATACAGTTGGCGAAATCCGCTGTTCACGCCGGGCTCATAACGCTTATAGACAGCGCCGGACTGAAAGTCAAAGATATTGACTCTCTTATTCTTGCCGGCGGCTTCGGCGGCTGTGTAAATACGCGTTCGGCGGCGGATATAGGCCTTATTCCGAATTCACTCGAAAATAAAACAATAATAGCCGGAAACGGCGCCTTAAAAGGCGCGAGCCTCCTGCTCCTTGACAAAGCTGCGCGCGAAACCGCCGACGCAATAGCAAAAAGCGCCGAAACCGTAGATTTAACTACAAGTGCAAAATTCTTCGACGAATATATTTTGGGGATGAGTTTTACTGAATTGAAAATGGAAAAATAAACTGTAAACTGTACCCCGTAAAATGGACACGACAAAAAGTTGAG
>CAZQXZ010000078.1:0-7627 GCA_964597515.1 uncultured Eubacteriales bacterium
TGAGCGGCGGTCTGCTTCTCGGCGCGGTGTTTATGGCTACTGATTACACGACCTCTCCCATAAGCGCAAAGGGCAAGCTTATCTATGCGGTCGGCTGCGGTCTGGTCACCTGTGTGATAAGGCTTTACGGCAGCTTTCCCGAGGGCGTGTCCTTCTCAATCATTCTGATGAATATTCTGACTCCTCTTATAAACCTTGCCGTTAAACCCAAACCCTTCGGCTTCGTTGGGAGTAAACGATCGAAAAAGGAGGCTGACTCTCAGTGAAATCACCGTTTTTTAAGGAAATAGCGGCTCCCGCGCTTTCTCTTTTTTCCATTTGCCTCGTCTGCTCCGTCCTTTTGGCGTTTACAAATAAATCTACAAAGGACATTATAGCGCGCCGCCAGACGGACGCCGAAAACAATTCAAAGGCCTCCCTTGTCAGCGAAGCTTGCGAGTTTTCAGACGCGCTTACAATCAGTGCGAACGGCAGCGAATACATCTATTACGAGGCGCTCGGCGAGGATAAAAGCGTTATCGCTTACATATTTACAACGAGCTCAAAAGGCTACGGCGGCGAGTTAAGAGTTATGACGGGCGTGGATGTAAACGGACTTGTCACAGGCGTCGTTCCCGTCGTCCTCAACGAGACTCCGGGTCTCGGTATGAAAGCCGGAAACGCGGATTTCCTAAAACAGTATATAGGAAAATCGCAAAGCATCGGCGTGATGAAGAATTCTGCCGGCAAGAACGACATTCAAGCCATAAGCGGCGCTACCGTCAGTTCAAGAGCTGTTACGGACGCCGTTAATACCGCGCTGAAGGTATACGGCGTGCTCAAGGAGGCGAATACAAATGGCTAAAAAAAGTCTTTTCGGCGAGTTCTCAAAAGGACTTGTCGCTGAAAATCCGGTGCTGCGGCTTGTCCTCGGAACATGTCCGACCCTCGCCATTTCCACCTCGATGATAAACTCAATCGGTATGGGGATTTCGGCGACGATCGTGCTTTTCTTTTCAAATATTGCCGTCTCGGCTCTGCGGAAGGTCATCCCCCAAAAAATCAGAATTCCGGCTTACGTCGTTATAATCGCGTCGTTTGTGACGGTGGTGCAACTCTTTGTCAAGGCGTTCGTACCGGCTATCGACGAGGCTTTGGGCATTTATCTTCCCCTGATAGTCGTCAACTGCATCATCCTCGGCAGAGCGGAAGCCTTCGCCGGGAAAAACTCCGTATTGGCAAGCGCCGCCGACGGGCTTGGAATGGGCGTCGGGTTTACCGCCGCTCTGTTTGTGATGGCGTCTTTCAGGGAGCTTCTCGGCAACGGAACGCTTTTCTCGGAAGCGCAGAAGCTCCTTTCGCTTTTCGGCGAAAATACGCTTAATGGCTTTGACGGCTTCGACGTTTTCGCCGTCCTGCCTGATACTTTCCAGCCTATGACCGTCTTTATACTTCCCGCGGGCGGCTTTTTCGTGTTTGGCATACTCATAGCGCTGGCGAACAGACTCGGCGTCAAAAAGGGACGTCCCGAAGCCGATTTAGAGTCCTGCGCCTCATGCCCGTTAGCGGGCGAGTGCGCGTCAAAGCATAACGAAGAGGAGGTTGCCTTATGACGTCGCTGTTTGTAATTTTTCTAACCGCCATTCTTACCGAAAACTTTGTTTTGGCAAAATTTTTAGGGATTTGCCCATTTCTCGGCGTATCAAAAAAGCTCAATACAGCCGTCGGAATGAGCGTCGCCGTAATTTTTGTAATGGCTCTGTCCGTCGCGGTCTGCTACCCTATCAACACCTTGCTTGAAAAAAACGGTCTCGCCTATTTGCAGACGATTATATTTATACTCGTTATAGCCGCCCTCGTTCAGCTTGTCGAGATAATACTTAAAAAGTATATAAAGCCGCTTTACAAGGCTCTGGGCATCTATCTCCCGCTTATCACGACAAACTGCGCGGTACTCGGCGTCGTCCTGCTCAATATCGATAAGGAATTCGGATTTTTACAGTCGATGATAAACTCCGTCGGAGCCGGTATCGGTTTTTTGGTTGCGATGGTTATGTTCGCGGGTGTGCGCGACAGTCTCGAAAGCGCCGATATTCCAAAATCCCTCAAGGGTCTCCCAATCACGCTCGTCGCCGCTTCGCTGACCTCGGTCTCTTTCCTCGGATTTACGGGCGTCGTTGAAAACATTTTTGGGAGGTGAGCGCGATGAACGATATTTTATTTGCGGTTCTTCTCGTTTCCGGACTCGGAACGGTGCTCGGTTTAGGACTTTCGGCGGCCGCCAAAATATTCGCGGTACCCATCGATGAAAAAGCTGAAAGCATAACGGATATTCTCCCCGGCGCAAACTGCGGCTTCTGCGGATTTTCGGGCTGCTCGGACTATGCCTCGGCTCTCTCAACAGGAAAAACCGATAAAACAAACCTCTGTAACCCGGGCGGAAACGAAACCGCCGAGGCAATCGCGGAAATAATGGGCGTCAACGCACAAAAAATTATTCCCGCCGCGGCGTTTGTCCATTGCAACGGAAACAGAACGAACGCAAAAACAAAACTGCTGTACAGCGGCGTTAAGAGCTGCCGTATGGCAAGCGCGCTCTTCGGCGGCAACAAGGAATGCGAATACGGCTGTCTCGGACTCGGGGACTGCGTGGCGGCTTGCGCGTATGACGCCATTAAAATCATAGACGGGATAGCGAGGGTTGACCCGCTCCTTTGCAGAAGCTGCAAGGAGTGTATAGCGACGTGTCCCAAAGGGCTGATAAGCCTAATCCCGCTCGGAGTGAGCAAGGCCGCCGTGCTTTGTAAAAACCACGAAAAGGGCGGCGTTGCGAAAAAGCAGTGTTCGGCGGCATGTATCGGCTGCATGAGATGCGAAAAGGTATGCGAAACGGGCGCTATAAAGGTGGACGGCTATGTGGCTTATGTTGATACTGACAAGTGTATAAGCTGCGGTAAATGCCGTGAGGTCTGCCCGGTAGGCTGTATTGAAATGGTGACTCATACAGCGTCGCTCAGAAAATAAACACAGTTAATGTCAATTCGCGGGAGGGAATTGTTTTATGGAACGGTTGATTTTATCAATAGACTGCGGAACGCAAAGCCTTCGCGCGCTGCTTTTCAATAAGCAAGGCGAGCTTATGGCATTGGAAAAGGTAGTATATGAACGCCCGTATTTCAGCAAGGCGGCGGGATGGGCGGAGCAGGACGCCGAGGTATACTACAAGGCGCTTTGCGACGCCGTCAACAAACTGCGAAAGAACAACGGGGAGCTGTTCGCGAAAATCGCGGCTGTCGCCGTCGCAACGCAAAGGGACAGCGTCGTCTTTCTTGACAAGGACAAAAAGCCGCTTAGACCCTGCATACTCTGGCTTGACCAGCGCGAAGCCGACCTTCGTCTGCCTGATATCTTTAACAAAGCCGTCGTATCGGCGCTTCCCAACGTAGGTCCGAAACACGTCATCGAACACGCGCTGCGCCGTTCACGCGCCCAATGGGTACGCAAAAACGAACCGGAACTGTGGGAAAAAACGGACAAGTACGTTTTACTCTCCTGTTATCTTAACCTCAAGCTTACAGGCAAGGTTTCCGATTCCGCGGCGTCGCAAATAGGGTATATCCCCTTTGACGTAAAAAACTTTGATTGGCGTAAAACGGACGGCAGCGTCTTTTACCGCCTGTTCGGCATTTCCAAGGCGCAAATGCCGGAGCTTGTCCTGCCGGGCGGGCTGCTCGGAGGCGTAACCGCCGAGGCGGCGGGGGAAACGGGTATTCCCGAAGGGCTTCCGGTAATCGCGGCGGCGTCCGACAAGGGCTGTGAAACCCTCGGAAACGGCTGTTTGAGCGAAGACATGGCGTCCGTCAGCTTCGGCACCACCGCCACTGTCGAGATTACGACGAATAAATATATCGAGGTACACCGCCTTGTCGCCCCGTTCCCGTCGGCTATCAAGGGCTACTACAATCCCGAATATGAGGTTTTCAGGGGCTATTGGCTTATCAGTTGGTTTAAAAAGGAATTTGCCTCGCACGAGATCGAGCAGGCAAAGCTTTTAGGAACGAGCGCCGAGGAGCTGCTCAACAAGGAGCTTTCCAAAATACCGGCAGGCTCGGGCGGGCTGATGATACAACCCTATTGGACGCCGGAGCTTATGCTCAGCGGCGCGCGCGGCGCGATTATCGGTTTTGACGACACGCACACGCGCATACATATCTACCGCGCCATCATAGAGGGCATAAACTTTGCGCTTATGGACGGTATAGAGCGTATCGAGCACAAGACAAAAACGCCGATAACACGCGTTATCGTCGCGGGCGGCGGCTCACAGAGCGCCGAAATCTGCCAGATTACCGCCGATATGTTCGGCAGACCCGTCTGCCGCGTGCAGACGCACGAAACGTCCGGACTCGGTGCCGCCGTCCTGGGCTTTACGGGAATTGGCGAGTACGCCTCCCTTGAAGACGCCGTGGCGACTATGGTGCGCCATAAGGACGTTTTCGAGCCGGATACGAAAAAACACCGCGTATACAGCCGGCTTTACAACGAGGTTTATAAAAATATGTATCCGGCGCTCAAAGGACTGTACAAAACAAGCGGCGAGATATTGGAGGATGCGGACGTTTAGCGCGTATAGCGGAAAAGCCCAAAAAGCGTTTTACCGCCCTTCTTTTTCGGACGCACTTGCGGCGCTCTTTGGCATTTCAAAGAGGCGGTCAGCGGAATGGCAAACTGATAACCGGGTAAAAAGCGATAAATAACCCGCCGGTAACTCTGTCTTATGGACAAAACTGTTTAATCTTCTCGGTGAACACAAGCAAGAAAAGTACGACAATCAAAAAAGAAAGGGGATTGAAGAAGTTGAAAACAAAAAACAGATTTATTTGGATTGGTATCGGCGTTTTTATTGTATTGTGCATTATTGTTTTCGCCCAATACAATGGTTTAGTCAGAGCGGATTTAGATGTTGGTATTAAATGGGCAGAGGTCGAAAATCAATTTCAACGCAGGGCGGATTTAGTACCGGATTTAGTAAGTATAGCAAACAAGGTTGCCGAATATGAGAAAAGTGTGATTGATGACGTCGTTAATGCAAGAGCGGCGTTAGCAGGAGTGTCAAACCCGCAGGATAAAATCAACGCTAACAATGCATTAGACGATGCAATTTCACGTTTGCTTGTTGTCGTCGAAAACTATCCGCAAATAAAGGCGGACGAGGCATATATAAGGTTGATGGACGAAATGGCGGGCACAGAAAACCGTATTGCCGTAGCGCGCCAAAGCTATAACAATAGCGTAGGTGTTTTTAACACTAAAATGCGTGTAATTCCTACGGCTTGGTTCGCAAAGGCGTTTGGATTTGAATCCAAACCGTTTTATGAAGTTTCGCCAGAGAGTAAGGTGAAGCCGGATTATGATATTTAAACGCTTAATTGGCATATTTGCAATAATATTTGCATTAGCTGCGTTTTCAAACGTTGTTTTTGCTTTGCCAAACCCAACGCAGGATTTTTTTGTGAATGACTTTGCGGGCGTCCTGTCCGAAAGCGACAAAACACATATACAAGATAGCGCCGTCGACATTTACAATAAGTATGACCACACTCAGATTGTGGTTGTAACGGTCAATTCTTTGGATGGAAAATCAATCGAGGAATATGCTCATAACATTTTTAACTCGTGGGGCATTGGAGATAAAGATAAGAATAACGGAGTATTATTGCTTATCGTCCCGGACGGAGAACGCGGCGCGAGAATGAGAATTGAAGTAGGATACGGCTTGGAAAGCGTTTTGACTGACGGAACATCGGGGTATATCCTCGATAACTATGTTATGCCGGATTATACACAGGGCGATTATTCGTCTGCGGCAAAGCAAGGCTTTGATAAGATTGCCGGGACTATCACGGGCGAATTTGTTGTCCCTGAGCAATCAAACGTCTATGCCTTGAATGACTCCGACGAGCAAATGTTTTTCGATATACTCTTTTCGTTGCTGCCTATGTTGTTTGGTATCGGCTTGCTTATAGCCGTGCAAGGAATATACCGTTCATATGATAAAAGGCGAAGTGCTGATACGCCTGCCGCAAAACGCGCCATTCCCAACAAGGATATAATCAAAAACTCCCAAAAGCGAGGGTGGATATGGACTATCCTTGGAAGTGTTATATTATTGCTGATTGCACTATTTCTGTTAAAAGGATTTTTCTTATGGTTGTTTACATTTGCCTACATTTTGTTAGCAAATCATATGTATCAAAGAAACAAATATAAGTGCCCGGAATGTTCGGCGGTAATGCAATATAATATAAAGGTAGATGTAAAACGATCACTTTACAACGACGGACGAGAGCGTATATTTTTCCACTGTCCAAAATGTCAGAAGAACTATCAGGATTTAGTAATCTTGCCCAGAAAGAGCGACTTCATTTATTCAAGCGGCGGATCAAGTTCGTCAGGAGGCGGTTCGTCAGGCGGATTTTCCGGCGGCGGCGGGTCATCAGGCGGCGGGGGCGCAAGCAGGTAATTTGCAAAACGGTACAAGAAAAGACCGCTCGGATTTAGCTCCCCGTCTCATTGAAGAAGTCCAAAAAGCGAAAGTTATGTGAGAAAGCTTGGCGCGGCGCATCAAAAGGAGAGCCTGACGAAGTACCTGCCGCCCGGCATTTTCAACAGCAACTTAAGAGAAGGGGTTCCTGCATTTCATCCAATCGTGCAGGAGCCCTCATGTTTTAAATAGTATAAGGGGATTTATATGGAAAAAATCGAGAAAATAATATTGGATTTAACGGACTGCAAGTATATTTTGGAGCTTCATGACCGTATTCGGAAAGCATTTAATTTCCCTTCTTTTTACGGGCGTAATTTAGACGCTCTTTGGAATTTCATCAGCGAACCCTTTTCCGCGGAGGTGACGGTAAAAGGAAGCGGTACGCTTCCTCCTGATTTAAAAGAATATTTTATTGAAATAATTAAAATATTTGAAGAGAACAAAAAATTTCAGGCTGAATGGGGAAATAAATTTACATATCATATTATTTAGTCAAACTAACTTTCCATATTACGGTTGTGTTTAAATTGGGCGCGGAGCTTTTCAGATAACAAATTGTCCCCTGTATATAAACGCTCAGGCCGCCAGTGACTTGGCGGCTTCTTTTACGCGGCGCTTCCTCTCAAAAGACTTGTATATAAGCGTGCCGACGGCTCCCGCGGCGAGCGTCGCTATAAATACCGCCACGGCGGCTTTGTAATTGCTCTGACCGAGCTGCGCGCCGCAGATTGTGGAGGTTATGATAGAAGGTATCCGCGCGACGCTTGTTATCAGCATAAATTTCCACGCCTTAATTTTAAGTAAGCCCGAGAGGTAAGTGAGCAAGTCTTTCGGCGTGCTTGGTATCAAATATATGATGAAAAGCGTCCTGATAAGCCGTTTTTCGTCGTTTAGGCGGGTGTATCTCGCGAGTGTTTTGCCCGGTACGAATAAATCGGTTATTTTTTTGCCGAACGTTTTCGTCAATGCCAGTATCACAAGCGAACCCAATACCGAGCCGAGAAGGCACAAGGCTCCTCCGCCGACCGCACCGTACACGTATCCCGCCGCTATTTCCAACGGTTCGGCGGGTATGATCTTTATGACCGTCTGAAATGCCCT
>CAZQXZ010000078.1:7637-9758 GCA_964597515.1 uncultured Eubacteriales bacterium
CAAATACGACGGTCCCCCAGCCCTTATAGCCGTCAAGCCACGCCTTAAAGCGCGCTTCATCGCTTATAAGGTCGAGTATTCGTCCCCCGAATTTGACGTAAGCGGTGATCATCAGCGCGGCAGCCAACGCAATTTGCACAATCGCGAAAACGCGTTTCAGCTTCATTGATTTTTCCATGGCGCCTCCTTTAAGCATCGGAGAGCCATCCGATGCTTATCCCGCCGATAAAGAGGCGGGTCTTTTTTCCTCCATTTTTTTCATTATCGCCGTTTCCCTGTCGTAAAAGCATTTGAGCTTTCCCTTGTAGCCGTCTTTCCACGGCTTGTACTTGCCGTTGAAATGTACGATAACCGTGTTTCTGTCTATCCACGCGTTATCGACGTCACGCCTGAAATGCGCGTAAGTCTTTTCGTCGAGGTTGAATATTTGCGCGTCGGCGACCAGAGTGCGTTCAGAGAACAGCGCGTTGATGACGTCCTGATCGGCAAGAAGGAGCCGTTTGGCGTTTTGATCGATATACTCAAATATTTCATCCGCGGTGACGGCTTCTCTGATCCCTTCAATGTTCATAAGCAGAACGCCCGCGTTTACATATTTGCTTTTTGGGGTCATATCGAGCCTTTTTAAGCAGATTAGGTTCATCAGCCCCCAGACATGGGAAGCGCCCATAATCAGGTTCCCTTTAAAATCGGTGTCGTACAAGCTTCTCAGGCTGTTGATAACCACGGTATCGGGGTCGATATAAAGCACTCTCTTTACCTCTTTGGGAAGATAATCCGCAGCGATAAGGCGGTAGTAGGTCTCTTTTGAGATGCGTTTGAGAACAGGCGCGTCGCAAAGCAGCTTTTCGTCCACGGACACAGGGATAACGCGGCACCTCGTGATATCGACCGCCGCCCTTATCCTGCTGAAATCCGCTTTTGTCAGGGATGAGTTGGCGACATAGAGATTGAATTTTTCAAACGGGTTTGAACGGAGAATTGAAAAAAGCATAACCGTAAGCGGTCCTACATAGTTAGAGTCAAGCGTTACAAGAATATTGATTGATTTATCATGATCCTTCATAAAAAAACCTCCCTTTTGTCTGCTTACAATTCCATTATGCAACACTGTTTTTAACAGTCAACGGCTTTTAGGGACTCTTAACAATAGATTAAGAAAGCCGTAATTATTTAAGGCTCATCTTAATGTTTCCGTAATTTTTATAATATTATCTGCTTTTTTGTTTAAATATTTAAATTAAAGCGTTTTCATCTAATTGCAATCTTTTTTAGTAACCGTTCCGAATTACTTTTATTATTCGACTTAATCCCTGTTTTTTAAAACTGACAGTAGTCCAATAATCAACGTTACCAGTGATATAATCATTAGCGTTATCATAAAGATTTCATGCCCTGTAAGCGGTAGAGTGTATGTATAACGATAACTCAAAAAACCCCCTTCCGACATATCGCCTATGATGGTTATTACCGACATAATAGTGCCGATGCCCCCAAGAATTGACATCACTAAAGCAACCCTTTTTAACTTATCGAGGAATTTATTCAAACTAACCCCTCCTTTCTTGTGAAGATTATAGCCCGTATACGGGCAATTGTCAATATAAATTTATTAACTTATTATAAAATAAATTAGATTAAAAGGATTTACCAATGATAGTATACGATAAACTGTGGACAACATTAAAAAACAAAGGCATTTCACAGTATAATCTTATTAAAAAATATAATATCAGCACAGGACAACTCGATCGTCTTCGAAAGAACGAAAACATCAGTACCCACACATTAAACCAACTGTGCGAGATTTTAAATTGTTCTCTTGACGAAATAGCGGAATTCAAACCTGACAATACAAACAACTTACAAACCCGTTTTGATAAGTAAATATGTTTATTAAATCCAGCATGCCAATACGGTTTATTTAATGCCTGCTGAACAATTCAAAAACGCAACAACTGCAATACTATGACTGCGTTTTCGAATTGTTCAGGTGTGTCCGCAAATCAATTCAGGAGGTCAATCAATGCATCTGAAACGGCAAAACAGTCTGTTTTGCCGTCAAAAAGAGCAAATATTGCTCTTTTTGCAAATGCGTTTCGCAAAATGCATTTGTTCAGT
>CAZQXZ010000079.1:0-590 GCA_964597515.1 uncultured Eubacteriales bacterium
GAAGGTATCTCCGAGCATTATGATAGGTCCGCGTCAAACGTTCACGCTTGCCGATATTAAGGGGCAGGGCGCGATAAAGCATATCTGGTTTACAGACAGTACGCCGGGCAAAAACGCGTTTTCCAAAAACCGCCGTATGATTCTCCGTATGTACTGGGACAGCAGCGTGGTTCCGAGCGTGGAGGTGCCGTATAACGATTTTTTCGCAAGCGCGGATAATTGCCGCTATACTCCCCTCTCGTCGCTGCCCGTTACCGTAACTCCGAACAGGTCTTACAACTGCTTTTGGGAAATGCCTTTTCGCAGCGGCGCCAAGGTCACGCTTGAAAATATAACTGACAAAACGATAACGGTTTATTATCAGATTGATTACACGCTTTGCGATGTGCCGGACGACGCCGCGTATTTTCACGCGCAGTTCAGGCAGGTTGAAAAAATGAGGCAGGGCGAGGTCTACACCGTTCTCGACAACGTGCGGGGCAAGGGTCAGTACGTCGGAACGTATATGTATTGGAAAACAGCGCGCGAAGGCTGGTGGGGCGAGGGCGAGATGAAATTTTACCTCGACGGCGATACAGACTTCCCGACTG
>CAZQXZ010000079.1:600-9750 GCA_964597515.1 uncultured Eubacteriales bacterium
ATAACTTCGACGTAAACGGAAAATACACCGAATTTTGTACACCGTATGCCGGACTTTCAAAGGTCAACCACCCGAACGACGGCTGCGAACCGCCCGATAAGGCTTACAGAATAGGTCAAAGCTTCTCGATGTACCGCTGGCACATTACGGACGCCGTTTTCTTCAATTCAGACATAAGGGTGACAGAACAGGCGTTAGGCTGGCAGGACGAAGGAAGGTATTATCAGCTTGAGGATAAGATTTCTACCGTCGCGTACTGGTATATGGACTCGGTTTGCGAAACCTTCCCCAACCTGCCGTCCGCCGAGGAATTAAAGCTTGATTATTAATCAAAAGGAGATATACAAATGGAAAGTACAATACGCTGGGGAATAGTGGGTACGGGCAGCATCGCCCGCCGCTTTGCAAAGGCCGCTAAAAACGCGCCCGGTTCCTCTTTGACTTGTGTCGCGTCAAGAAATATCGCGACCGCAAACGCGTTTGCCGATGAATTCGGTATCGAAAAACGTTTCGGCTCATATGAGGAAATGGCGAAATCAGACGCTGTTGACGCCGCTTATATAGCGGTTCCGCACGGCGTACACGCCTTTGCTTCAAAGCTGATGCTAAGCGGCAAAAAAGCCGTTTTATGCGAAAAGCCCATATGCGTCAACGCGCGCGAGCTTGAGGAGTTAATCGAATGCGCCAAGGCAAACGACACTTTCCTTATGGAGGCTATGTGGGCGAGATTAGTGCCGGGAACCGTCGAGCTTATCCGTTTGATAAAGGATGGCTTAATAGGCAATGTGAGAGCTATTGAGGGCGATTTTTGCTATGATATGACAGATGAGCCCGACCATCACGCATTTAAGCCCGAGTATGGCGGAGGCTCGCTGCTCGATGTCGGCGTGTACGCTCTGAACTTCGCCTCGTGGTTCGCGGGCGCGCCGGTCGCACAGATAACCGCCCTTGCCGACGTCGGCAAGAGAACGCGCGTTGACGAGCATTGCTGCGTGCTTATTAAATATGAGGACGGCGCGATAGCCTCACTTTCCTCCGGAATGACCGTAAAAAAGCCGAACAGCGGATTTATATACGGCGAGCGGGGCTTTGTTCACATAGACCATTTTTACGCGCCGGAGAAGCTTGAAATAACGCTATTTGAAAAGGAAAGCTATGTCGTTGAAAAGCCGTATTACGGCAACGGCTTTGAGGAGCAGATTATGGAGGTCGGCAAATGCCTTCGCGAAGGCAAAAAAGAGAGCGATATCCTTACGCTGTCGCACTCTCTGTATATCACGCGTCAAATGGATTTAATACGCGGGCAAACAGGCGTCGTCTACCCTCAGGACGGACAATAGATTTTTATTTATCTGTATTTCTTTCCCAAAACACCCCGCCGGAGTACCCTTGAATTCTGACGTTTTCATCGGCTCTGGCGAGGCGTTCTTGTGTCAGCGCACAGTACAGGGGGCTTTTTTCTATTCCCGTGAAGCGGCGTTTGAGTTTTTTTGCCGTGACGGCGGTCGTTCCCGAGCCGAGAAACGGGTCAAATACAATGTCTTCCTCGTTCGTGCTTGCTAAAATCAGCTTAGCGATAAGCTTTTCGGGTTTTTGCGCCGGATGCTCCGTATTTTCAGCCATAGACCAAAACGGCACGGAAATATCGTCCCAGAAATTTGAGGGACAGGTATCCCTGAAATTACCTGATTTCGTCCGCTCCCAGTCCTTCGGCTCGCCGTTTTCCGTATACGGCGCGATAACGCGTCTGCGCAGCTTGACGGCGTCGAGATTAAACGTATAATTGTCCGAAACGGTGGCAAACCATATATCCTCCATAGAGTTTTTCCAGTTTCTTTTAGCTCCCCTGCCCTTTTCTCTCTGCCAGGTAATGCGGTTTCTGACATTGAGGTATTCGGAGAGAACATCGCCGATAATTAGGCTTGACTTCCAGTCACAGCAGACATACACGGAGGCGTTTGCCCCAAGCAGCGGCAAAGCGAGCTTCAACCAGCTCTCGGTATATTTACGGTATTCGCTTTCGCTTTGAGCCTTAAATTTATCGCCGTCAAAACTCTTGTCAATGTTATACGGCGGGTCGGCTATGAGCAAATCCGCAAAATTTTGCCTCAGCAGCGGCATCGCCTCAAACGTGTCGCCGAAAATAATCTTGTTCTCAAACGGCTCAAAAGCCGCCAAATCGCTTACGGTTAGGCAGCGTTTCAGGCCGTTATTAATCTGCTCCTCAGAAAGTGTGACGGTTTTATTTCTTTTCATTTTCATACAGCCTTAATAAACTGAGATTTTTTTCATCAAAACCTCGTCGCGCGCGGCTGTGATAAGAACCCTTACAGAGTCTGTTTTAAGCTTTACCGGACAAATCTTCCTGTTCCCCACGGTGAAGCCCGAAAATACGGTTTCCCATTTCCCGAAACCGTCTTTTTTGCCTATCACAAAGGACTCCACCCTCTGCCCTTGCGCTATATCCTCTTCAAGAACGACATATCTTATATTCTTTTTTTCGGGAAGCGTAACCGTATAAGCGCACTGCGTGTCATACAGCTTTTCAACCTTAATTGAAGCGCCATTCTCATGGGCAAGGTTGTTTGAGAAGCTCTCCCTTATTTTATCGCCAAGCTCTTTAAGGCGCTCTATGTCCTTATCGTTAAATCTGCCCGAGGGCATCGGCGGTATATTGAGTATGAACGACGCGTTCGCTCCGACGGAATTAATATATGTATCAAACAGCCTTTCAAGCGAATGCGGCTCTTCATCGTCATGGTAAAACCAGCCCGGACGGATGGACATATCCACCTCCGACGGGCAAAAAACGAGACCCTTTGAATAGACGATATTTGACAGCGTGCCGATATCGCCGTCCGAGTTATACATATGTGACAAACACCCTTTAATAAGCGCGCCGCCGGTCTGAACCTCGGCTCTTTTGCACAGCTCTACCGGCACTACCGCCCATTCGGCGTGCCGCGCCTTGCCGGATTCGTTTCCGCACCAGCGTATATCAGGTCCGCCGTCGTTAAATATTGTCGCGTCGGGCTGGTACTTTCTTATCAGCTCAATATAGCCGTCAAAATCATAAACTTGTCTTTTTCCGTTAGGTCCCTCACCGCAGGCACCGTCAAACCAGACGTGAAAAATCTTTCCGTAATTTGTAAGCAGCTCGGTCAGTTGATTTTTATAATAAGTATTATATTCGTCCGTACCGTAATACTTTGAGTTCCTGTCCCACGGCGACAGATAGAACCCGAATTCTATCCCGCCTTTTTCGCAAGAGCGCGCCAGCTCCCGAACGACGTCTCCCTTGCCGTCCTTATACGGACTGCTTTTCATACAGTGCTCGGTATACGCCGACTGCCACAGGCAAAAGCCGTCATGGTGCTTCGCCGTTATAACGACGCCCTTCATCCCCGCCGATTTTATGGCTTTAACCCAACTGTCACAGTCAAGGTCACAGGGATTGAATATTTTCGCATCCTCGTCGCCGTATCCCCATTCATAACCCTTATAAGTATTAGGGCCGAAATGTATAAAGGCGTAAAAGCCGACCTCCGAAAAAGTGTGAAGCTGGCGTTTTGTGGGTTTAACGCGCGCCGCCGCTTTTAAGAACTCCGTATAATTCATTTTAACCCTCCGCATATTGTAAATATGTAAAACATTACCGCAATACATTATAGAAGTCAAGGCGGACAGCGCCTGGCACAGCTTGTCATTTGAGCTGGGCTATCGTCACCCCGTCCTCACCCTCACCGTACTTGCCCAGACGAAAGGTCTTGATTTCGGGATGCTCCTTGAGGTGACGCTGAACGGCGGCTCTGAGCGCGCCGGTGCCCTTGCCGTGTATCACGGTGAATTCCTTTATACCCGTCATCAGCGTATGGTCAATAAAGCTGTCGAGGGCGATTAAAGCCTCGTCCACCATAAGTCCGCGTATGTCGCAGCGCGTTGAGACGTCAATTGACGCGCGCCCCTCGCTGTTTACCGGCCTCAATACCGATTGACCCGTCTGTTTTTCGGCGGGTTTTTCTATTAGTCTGAGCGAGCTTTCCCGAACGCGCATTTTAAGGACTCCCGCCGTTATCTCGTAATTGTTTTTCTTATCTTTTTTTCCGCTGATAACGGCGTTTTTGCCGATGGTTTTGCAATAAACGCTGTCGCCGAGGGCGAGAGCGCGCGGTAAAACATATTCGTCGTCTGTATCAATATCGCCGACTATCGGATTTATCGCGCCGTCGATAGCGGCGAAATGCCTGCTTACGGCGTTTTTCGCGCGTCTCGCAAGCTCGCCGGCGTCCTTTGCGCCCTGCGCTTCCTTTTTCAGCTTATCAATTTCTATCAGAAGCATACCCGCCTCGCGTTTGGCGTTTTCGACTATCTTCAGCGCCTGCGCGCGCGCTTTTTCAAGCTCCCGCTCGCGAAGAAGATTTGCTTCGTCAACGATAGATTTTGCCTTCTCTCTGTCACAGTCCGCCTGCGCCTTGAATTGTTCGGCGGTTCTTCGCTCCTCCTCCATTTTCAGCCTGCTTTTTTCAAGCGAGTCCACAACGTTTTCAAAGCGTGAATTCTCGCTCGATACAAGCTCCTTCGCCCTTTCGATAACCAATGGAGACAGCCCGAGCTTTTCCGATATCGCGAAAGCGTTTGAACGCCCCGGAAGCCCTATGAGAAGCCTGAACGTCGGACGCAGGGTGTTTACGTTGAATTCGCAGCAGCCGTTTTCTACGCGCGGCGTTTCGAGGGCGTATGCTTTAAGCTCCGCGTAGTGCGTCGTGGCGGCTACCTTCGCGCCGGACGCGTGCAGCGCTTCAAGCAGCGCTATGGCGAGCGCCGCGCCCTCGACAGGGTCGGTACCCGCCCCTAATTCGTCTATGAGCACGAGCGACTCCGAGTCCGCAACGTTCAGTATGTTTACGATGTTGACCATATGTGACGAAAAGGTTGAAAGCGATTGCTCGATGCTCTGTTCGTCACCAATATCGGCAAGAATATGTTTGAATACGGATACCGCGCTTTCGTCCGCGGCGGGTATCATCAGCCCGCACATCGCCATAAGGGTTAAAAGACCCACGGTCTTTATCGAGACGGTTTTGCCGCCCGTATTCGGACCGGTTACTATAAGCGTATCAAAATCGTCGCCGAGCCTTATATCCGTCGGGACAACTGTTTTTGGGTCAATAAGCGGATGCCTCGCCTTTTTAAGATTTATAATACCTTTATCGTTTAATATGGGTACGGAGGCTTTCATTTGATAGCCGAGCTGCGCCTTCGCGAAAATTATGTTCAGCTCAACTGCACATTCATAGCTATTCCTAATGTCCTGATGGCACGCGCCTACCTCAATCGAAAAGGCGGCGAGAATTTTCTCTATCTCGTCGTGTTCCTTGCCCTTTAAGACTCTAATCTCGTTATTTGCCTCAACAACGCCGATAGGCTCCACGAAAACGGTCTGCCCGCTGGAGGAGGTGTCGTGTACAAGCCCCTGTATATTCCCCCTGTATTCGCTTTTTACCGGGACTACATACCTTCCGTTTCGCTGAGTGATAATCGCGTCTTGCAGATAAGTCTTATAGTATTGGGATTTGATTATCTTTTCAAGCTGACCTCTCGCGCTGTTTTCCTGCGCCTTGATTTTCCGCCTTATGGAGGACAGCTCCGCCGAAGCGCTGTCACTCATCTCGTCCTCGCTTAAAACAGCGGAAAAAATTCGCTCTTCCAAGAATTTATTCGGCATGAGCGCGTAAAAAAACACGTCAATTCCCATCTCATCCCTGCCGTTATGCTCCCTCCACTCCCTGAGGGAACGGACGGCGCGAAGTACGGACGCTGTGTCAAGAAGCTCCTTCATCGAAAGAACCCCTCCTGCGTCGGCTCTCGCAAGCGAGTTGTTTACGTTTTTCAGTCCTCCGAACGACGGACCGCCGAACCTCGCAAGCAGCTTATACGCGTCTTCGGTCTGGTTGATGAGCGATTGCGCCAGTTCAATCGAGGTTTCGGGTTTAATATTCAGCGCAAGCTCTCTCGCGTCGCCGTTACAGGCTCTCTGCGCGAGCATATCAAGAACCTTATCAAGCTCTAACGCCGTATGATGTTTATTTGTTTCAGTATTCACTTGAATTACCCCTGATTTTTCTTTTAGATTTTTGCGTTATAAAAACGTGTTATAAAAGTCCAGCGCCTTAAAGCTTCTGCCCGTAATACCAAGCAGATATCTCTCGACTGTTTTTGACAGGAGTCTTATATCGCTTTGTGGCAGAGAAAAAGAAAACAGTTTATCAAATTCCGAAAAAACGATGTGCCGCAGCGCTTGCACACAGGAAACGGGTATAACGGCACAGCTTTCATTTATCGGGCATTTGCCGCAAAGCAGCGAGCCGTCCGCCGTGTCAAACGCCATCGTACCGCTTTCAAATTCACCGCAGCTGCGGCAGCTAACAAGATTTGGCATAAATCCTGTCGCCGAAAGCAACCGCAGCTCCGCCGCTGCCTTTATCAGCAGAGGCGGCTTTTTTCCCTCGGACAGTAAATAGAGCGAATTAAGTATAAGCCTTAGCATATCGGACGACTCGGAAGCGTCGGATGCGAACTCATAAAAAAGCTCGCAGAAATACTGAGCGAGCGCGAGCTTTTCAACGTCGCTTCTCAGTCCGAAAAAAATCTCTTTGGGAAGCGCCTCCTCAAGCGTGTAGCCGTCTTTGTTTTCCGAAAGCGTAAGCTCCGAATATGTAAGGAGCGACGAGGCGGAGAGCCGTTTGCTCTTTACACGCCTGACGCCCCTGCAAAACGCGCGGACAACGCCTTTATCGGCGGTCAAAACGGTGAGCGCTCTGTCATACTCACCTATATCCAGGACTCTTATCACTAAGCCCGATGTGTTGAACCTCATCGTTTCTCCCCAAATCCATGCTCGCGTTCATTTCAAGATGCCGTCGGTATTCAAGATAATCCTCAAGCTTGCCGTCCTTTGTAAACTTAATCCACAATTCATGTTCATCCATTAGACTCACCCCTTTTTAAGCTGTCCAAAGGAGTGTTTTTAATACGAGTTAATCGAGTCCAAAGCTGTGAATTATTCCCTCGCGGTTTCGCCAGTCCTCTTTAACCTTGACCCAGCAGCGAAGAAAAACCTTGCAGTCAAACATATATTCAAGCTCTTTTCTCGCGTTTGTAGAAATTTCTTTAAGAGTTTCTCCGTTTTTGCCGATAATTATGCCCTTGTGGCTGTTTTTTTCACAATAGACGACCGCTTCCACATCTATAATATCCTCGCCCTCGCGCTCGCTGAGTTTCTCTATTGAAACGGCGATGCCGTGCGGAATTTCTTCATTTAATCTGTGCAACAGCTTTTCGCGTATAATCTCCGAAATGAGGACGCTTTCGGACTGGTTCGTAACGGTATCCTCGGGAAAAAAGAAGCCCGACCCGCCGGCGAGGCTTTTCAGTTCGCCCAAAAGAACGTCTATACCGTCGCCTTTAAGCGCGCTGACGGGTACTACGGCGTAAAAATCGAAAAGCTTTGAAAATTCTGAAATTCTTAAAATCAAATCTTCTTTTTTTAAAACTGTGTCGATTTTATTTATCGCCAATATAACCGGAATTTTTTCATTTTTCAGCTTTTCAAGTAGAAGAAGCTCGCTTTTTCGTATCCCGCCTGTGCCTTCGGTTACAAAAAGCGCCGCGTCCACGCCGGAAATACCGTCGCCCGCCGCCTTGACCATTCTCTCGCCGAGCTTTGTGCGCGGTTTATGGAAGCCCGGCGTATCTGTAAACACAAGCTGAACGCCGCCGTCTGTCAGGACGCCCATTATGCGAAACCGAGTAGTCTGCGGACGGCTCGATACGATTGCGACCTTCTGCCCTAACATTTTATTTAATATTGAAGATTTCCCCACGTTGGGTCTTCCCACAATAGCGATAAACGCCGTTTTTTTATCACTCATTTTTTCTTTCTTTCATCCCAAATATCAAAACTGAATATAAACAGCGTAAACACGATTACGCTTGCCGCGAACAAAGCGATCAGCGCCGGATTATTTGCGTAATGCGCGAAAAGCTCTGAAAATGCCCGAGGCTGCCAAAGTATCGCAACGCCTATACAAACCGCAAAAATCGCAGCCATCAGCACAGCCGCCGCCGCGCAATCCTTGGCGAACCTCGCCGTTTCAACCTTTGCCTGAGTGGCTGTATCCACAGCCCTTTCAATAGCCGTATTGAAAAGCTCAGCGGAAAGAACAAGAGCGTTCGCGAGGAAAATAACGGCAAGCTGTGTGCGTGAAACAGAAAAAAAGTCATAAACAAACAAATAATAATACATATATGCCATGCATACGAGATGTATCCTCATATTCCGTTCGTTGCGAACAGCGTAAAAAAAGCCGCTGAAAGCATAAATAAAGCTGTTTAACAGCCTTCTTCCCTGTATCATTCTATGTTAAACGTCCTCTTCTATATAATAGCTGTCGTTTCTTTTAAGACCCATATTCGTAAGTACAAGTTCCTCTTTTTCACGCATACGGACGGTTTGAAGACCTCCGTCGGTATGGTCGTAGCCTAATAGGTGAAGCATCGAGTGTACTGTTAGAAAGCCTATTTCCCTTTGAAGCGAATGACCGTAGGCTTCCGACTGCCTGACGGCGGTCTCTACAGAAATTACTATGTCGCCGAGTATGCGCGCCCCCGTTTCCTTATTCGTGTCAAAGCTTCCGTTTTCGCCCAAAGGAAAGGAGAGTACATCCGTGCTCCCGTCAACCCGGCGAAACCTCTTGTTCATCTCGCGTATACGGTCGTCGTCAACGAAGGTTACGCTTATTTCAGCCGGCTCGCCGAAATTCTCATACGTTAAAACCGCGTTGCAGCAGCGCCTGACAAGCAGGCGTATTCCGGTGGGTATTTTAACTTTTTTCTGGTCGTTGCCGATGATGACTTTAACCTTTTCTTTCATGTTTTTTCTTACCCTCCTCAAATTTCTCATACGCTTTTACAATATCCTGCACGAGCTTATGTCTGACGACGTCCTTCTCCGTAAAGTGTACGGTTTCAATGCCTTCTATTTTTTTCAGTATTTTTATGACCTCGACAAGCCCGGAGCGTTTTCCGTCAGGCAGGTCAATCTGCGTGATGTCGCCGGTTACGGCGACCTTTGAGTTGAAGCCCATACGC
>CAZQXZ010000080.1:0-9679 GCA_964597515.1 uncultured Eubacteriales bacterium
TTTTCACACGCCGAAAGCTTCTCCGTTATATGTCAGAAAGGCTCATACGCCAATGATTACTGCAACGCTAACGGACTTGTTCCCGTTTATAAAAATTTCAATATGCTCTTTCGCGTCGGCGACCTTAACGGCAACGGTAAAATAGAGGTTGCGGACGCGAGAACCGTGCTGCGTTACGCTGTCGGACTTGTTTCCTATACGCACGAGCAGCTTTATTACGCGGATTTCAACGGCTCCGGCGATATTGATGTTGACGACGCGAGGCGTATACTTCGCACGGCGGTGGGGTTGAGCGCATGAAAAAAACAGGTAAAACCGCTGTCGGCGGAGTCATAACGGCGCTTTCGGTCGCCGCTATGTTTTTGACCGCCATTTTACCGTTTTTTACTTATGTCCTCCCCATATGCGCCGGAATGCTTATGATAATAGTCAACGACGAGCTTGGAAGACTGTGGTCTTTGGGCGTATATTTTGCCGTATCGGCACTCTCGCTCTTAGTCGTGGCAGATAAAGAAGCCGCGCTGATGTATATAGCGTTTTTCGGGTATTATCCTATTATTAAAGGAAAAATCGAACACCTTAACAAGGTGTTCGCGTTTGTGTTAAAGCTATTGATTTTTAACTCGTCCGTTGTTTTCGCGTACTTCCTCATATTGAAGTTTTTCGGGTTTTCGGGCGAGGAGTTTAACGAGTTCGGTAAATTTACCGTTCCGATACTGTTGGTTTTGGGTAACATTCTCTTCGTATTGACCGATTATATATTAACGCTTTTAACCGCGCTTTACAGAAAGCGGTTTCAGAGCCGCCTTCGCAAAATATTCAAATAACGGTTCGCGCCTTTTATGTTGTCGCTTGCAGGGAAACCGTCTCTTTCCTTAGGCTCTCCGATGCCTATGACTCTCCGGTGCCTATCCACATATCCTGCTCTATCCGCCGTTTTTGCTCCTCGCTCACCGTACATTTACCTGTTTCGCGCTTTTCTTTTATAAGCTCCTTGATGACCTCGTGGTCAGTCCTGGTCATCTTATAACGGTATGTCGCGATGACCGTAAACAAGGCGAAAATAGCGGGAAGGATTATAAAATTAAGGCGAAGCCCAAAAAAGGATTTCGCGGTTTGATACTGCGGCTCCTTTTTTTGTGGGTCATAACCGAACGCTTCGAGCGACGAACCTACGGCGTAGGACATAAAGCTTGAAATAGTCTTGAAGAAGAAGGATTTGAATGTTGAAACCACGCCCTCTCTGTTCTGACCTGTAATTAGCTCGTCAACATCTATAACGTCGGGCTGGATGTTGACCGCCACAAAACCCGGACCGGAAAATCCGAAGTTATACAGAATTGAGGATATAATAATAATTACGGTTGATATGGCGGACGGAGTAGCCGGCGTGATGAATATATTCAGTATAAGACCTATAACCATAAGAGGACCTAACAGCTTTCCGCAAAACTGTTTGCCCTTGTATTTGACAAGCAGAAAATTGAGCGGGGAACCGCTGGCTTCCGCGGCGCCCGCGATAATGTTCATTGTGTTGAACAGGTTGTATTTGTTTGCTATGCTGATGATAAAATACTGATCCGTATAGCTGTAAAGGCCTTTGCTTATCATATAAAACAGACTTATGATAAAATACTGGCGAAACGCTCTGTTCTTAAAAACGCTCAGATAATCAGCGGCTATGTTTCTTTTTGAAACACTCTGATAATCGTCGTTAAGTGACGACGGTTCATGTGTGTTGAAGAATGTGTATATAAGAGGCAGCGCGAACCATACCGCGAGGATTATGCCAACCATCATATACTTAGGGCGATCGGCGGGCGACGGGTCGGGAAGCGCGCCGAGGGCAACCTTGACGTTAAACCCGCTCAGCGCCAAAGCTGTGAATATAAAAGATGATATTTGCCCGACGGAGTTCATTATATACTCTATCATCTTGAATTGTGTACGCAGGAAATATCGCGGGGCTATACTCGGAAGCATGGCGGTGTGCGGAACGCTCGCCATCGTATACGAGCATCCGTAAAGCAGGCTTGCGGCAAGATAATAAATAAAGATATTCCTTGTGTTTCCGCTTTCGGAAATACCGAAGGAATACCATCTCATAATATAGGACGCGGCGAAGGGGAGTATAGCCCATAAAAGATATCTGCGGTGCCTGCCGTATTTTGAGCGCGTGCGGTCGGTAAGGTAGCCCATAAGAGGGTCTACAAATGCGTCCGCAAGACCGCTAATAAGAGATATGGTGCCGGCTATTCTGGTTCCGAGACCCTCCACAAAGGTAAGAAATTGAAGATGATACAGGTTTAAGGGATAACCGGCTCCGCCTAACATAATATTCGCGGATGAATAAGCTACTATGGGCTTTAAGTATTCCTTTGTATTACCCTCAATTCCCACGACGCTTTTCAATTTTTCCTTAAATCCCATCAGACAAACTCCCTTTTTCATTTTAATGCTTGCTGAACAATTCAAAAACGCAACAACTGCAATACTTTGACCACGTTTTCGAATTGTTCGGGTGCAAGGTTTTTTGCCAAATTCGGCAAAAAGCCTTGCACAATGGATTTGCGGCGTGTGTCCGCAAATCCATTCAGGAGGTCAATCAATGCATCTGAAACGGTAAAACAGTCTGTTTTGCAAATGCGTTTCACAAAATGCACTCGTTCAGTGGACATTATTTTATTCTGTTTACCAAATACTCCAAAGCCATTTTATACCCTTCAAAACCGTGACCCGAAAAGCTCTTTTCACAATAAAGGGAAACATACGAAACGTTTCGGAAGCTTTCGCGCATGCCGATATCTGTCAGATGTACTTCAACCGCGGGGAGGTGTACGGCTTTCAGCGCGTCAAGGATAGCGACGCTCGTATGCGTCAATGCCGCGGGATTGATAACAATACCGTCATAAACCCCGAAAGCTTTTTGGATTTCGTCAACAATAAATCCCTCGTGATTTGACTGAAAAATGTCGGCTCCGGCGTTCAGGGAAGCAGAGCTTTCCGTAATGTAACGGCATAAATCCTCATACGTTTTTTCGCCGTAAATCTCAGGCTCACGCATGCCGAGCATATTAATGTTTGGACCGTTAATAATTAGGATTTTCATTCTTTAACGCCTCCAGCACCATACTGACATTGGCGTCGACTGAACCGTGAGCTCTGATAACGGTATCGGCGAGCGCCTCGTAGATAGGCGTGCGGATTTCGGAAATCCGCTGCAAATTCTCTATTGAAGTCGATATCGGTCTGCCGTCGGTATATAAATCTTGAAAATTACGCTCAATATATACTACAAATGAATTTTCTTTTATGGCGTTTCTGTTTTCCTTTGAAAGAACCGCTCCGCCGCCTGTGGAAATAATATAACCGCTTTGCTTGCAGCATTTGAGCATTATGTTCTTTTCAGCCTCTCTGAAATACGCTTCCCCCCTTGTCGAGAAGATATCGGAAACAGACATCATCTCGACCTTTTCCACCTCGACGTCAAGGTCAAGATAAGGACGCCTGAGAGTTTGAGAGAGCGCGCGCCCGATATTGGATTTGCCCGAGCCGGGCATGCCTATCAGGGTAATATTCCTTTTTTCTACGAGAACCTTCTTTCTCACCGTGTCAATGAACTGTTCGTCAAACTGTTCTTCCAAAAACAGCTGAGCCGCATACACGCTGCTGGCGGCAAGAATATATGAGCCGGAAATAACGCGGATGTTGCGCTCCATAGCTTGTTGAAGGAACGCTGTCCTAACAGGATTATATACAAAATCAATAACAAGAACTAAGTTGGAAAAGCCTTCAAGGTCAATAGGGGAGACGCCGTTGTTCGGATACATTCCTACGGGCGTAGCGTTTATGAGGATATCGCTGTCATAATGAATGCTGATATTATCGTAATTATTCTGCCCGTGGCGGGAAACAAGCACGACCTTGCCCGCGCCGGCTTCGTTCAAGACGGCTCTTGCGGCGTTAGCCGCCCCGCCGGTGCCCAAGATAAGGATTTTTTTGCCGGTGACATCAACGGTGTATTTTTTCATAAGGCTTTTAAATGCGTCGTACTCGGTATTATATCCTTTAAGAGTGCCGTCGTCATCTTTTGTAACAAGATTAACAAAATGAGATTTTATAGCCGAGCCGGAAACGGCGGTAGAGAGGTCGTATGCAATTTTTTTATAAGGGAATGCGACGCCGAGAGCTTTGTACTCAGTTGTTTTCAGAAAGGCGGGAAAGTCGTTGAGCTCAATATCGTAAAGCTTGTAACCGTAATCGCCTATAATAGAATTTATATATGAACTATACGAGTAAGACAAAGCACGCCCTACAAGCCCGTATTTGTTATCTGAAAAGCCGTCCAAAGAAATCACCGTCTTCCATACCCTTTAAGATACAATAAACAGTTGGTTTTGTCAATTGTCTAAGAAGGTTGTTAATAAAGTTTATTTTATGGTAACGTTATAAAACGATTGCATTATTTTTGGTTTTATGATAATATCAAGAACGTGAAAGGATGATTTTATGAAAAAAATATTTGTTCTGCTTATCGCCCTGCTCTTTCTCGCCGTGTTCGCGTCCTGCGGCAAAGGCAGCGATGAAAAAGCAAACTCTCAATCGACTCAAACATCAACAGAGGACGTTACCGGAGTAAGCGAGCAATCTTCCGAATCACATTCTGAAAGCACGGACGCCTCCGCGCCAAGCGAGCGGGAAACCGACGCGAATCAGACGGGGGGGAGCACGTCATCCGGTAAAAAGAACACCGGAAAGAATGATAACGCCGCAACTACCGGCACTTCTTCTAAAAACAACAATACTACAAGCACAAAGAAAAATCAAGGCGACGGCGGTACAGCGACAGACACAAAACCTTCAAGCGGCGGGGTGACGGCCATTAAAGGCGGGGACATTGATTACGGCTGGTATTGATTATCAATTTGAAGGCCCGCTTTTTTGCGGGTCTTTTTTTATATGGAAATTTCGTTGGCTATCCTGTAAAGGTCAAGGTCGATAGTCTTGTGCATTTTAAGAGCCTCATAAATATCCAGGTCTGAAATTTTATCGGCGCGGGTGATTACAATTCTGTTACCGACGCCGTTTATAAGAATATGGACAGCGCGGTTTCCCATCTGGCTTGCAAGAACTCTGTCGCGCACGGAAGGGGAGCCGCCTCTTTGAACATGTCCGAGAATTGTCGCGCGGCTTTCGACTCCCGTGCGCTGCTGTATATACTTTGCGAGCTCGTACACACTGCCTATACCCTCTACGCCCTCGGCGACAATAATCACAAAATGCTCCTTGCCCGTTTTCTGAGTGCGGCGCATCCTCTCGATAACATAATTCTCTATATCGAGCTTAATCTCCGGAACAAGAATACATGTAGCGCCGATAGCAAGTCCCGCGTTAAGAGCAAGGTAGCCAGACCTTCTGCCCATTACCTCTACCACCGAACAGCGGCGGTGAGATTCTGTTGTGTCTCTTATTCTGTCGACCATATCCATAATGGTGTTCATTGCCGTATCATAGCCTATTGTGTAATCGCACGAGGATATGTCATTATCTATTGTTCCCGGTATTCCGATGCACGGTACGCCTCTTTTTGATAAATCGGAAGCTCCTCTGAAAGAACCGTCGCCGCCTATGACCACTATGCCGTCAAGCCCTACCTCGCGGCAGACGTCCACTGCTTTCTTTAAGCCTTCTTCTGTTTTAAACTCGCTGCATCTTGCCGAATACAGCATTGTGCCGCCGCGATGGATGATATCGGATACCGAACGAAGATTCATTTCATACATATCGCCGTCAATAAGTCCTCTGAACCCGCGGCGAATGCCCATCACGCGCATGCCGCTTTCACAGCCCGTCCTCACAACGGCTCTGATAGCGGCGTTCATACCCGGCGCGTCGCCGCCGCTTGTGAGTACTCCGATGGTTTTCATAGTATTCCTCCAAATATTTATAAACAAACATTCCAATTATAACATATTTTTTATAATAATACAACGTCAAAATTCAAGATAAAACGAGCAAAAATTTATTTTTTTCGTTTAAAGCGACGGGATTATTCCCATACGATTACGCTGCTCTCCCCGAGCAGCCTTTTTAACTCGCGCAGGAGAGGGTCGCTCAATGATGTAAGATAGTCGCCGCCGAGGAAAATATACCGCTTCTCATTTTCTTTATACAAGTAAACCGGCATATTGCCTTCAAAGATAGAGACGAGGTTTTTAATTCGGTTTTCGAGCTTATCGTCCGAGCGCGGCAGTTTTAAATAAAGTCCGTTTTTGCGCTTTTTTGGAGCCTCGCCGCCGTTAACAGAAGAGGGATTGAGCAAGTCCGAAACCGACGTCACTGTTTCCGGTATCAGCTTGATTTCCCCGTCGTTCTTTTTTGAAATTTTAACGCCGAGGCACAGTATTCCCCCCTCGGTGAACGATGAAGCGTATTTGGCGAGTATTTGCGGGAAAATCAGCAACTCACAGGCTCCTGTTGAGTCCTCGAAATCCGCGAAGGCCATAATCTCATCTTTTTTCGTCACCTTTTTTTTCAGCTTTGTGATGATACCTAAAACAGTCGCGTATTCATCGTTGTAAGACGCTTTATGCAAGCTGTCATCCTCGTTTAATATCCGCGCAAGGCTCGTGCAGTTAAGAGTTTTACCCAAATTTTCATACTCCTCTAAGGGGTGACCGGACATATAAAGACCCGTGGCCTCTTTTTCAAAGGCGAGAAGCTCCGCTTTCGGAATTTCGGGAAGCCTTTTAATCATAAATTCCGGTTCGTTCGTTTCATTTTCCGAAGCGAAAAAATCGATTTGCCCTTCAACGTTCCGCTTCTTTTCGGTTTCAAGTCCGTCAAGGACAATCGCGAGCGATTGCAGCATTTCACGCCTGTTGTAACCGAGGGAGTCAAGCGCGCCGGATTTTATGATGCTTTCCGCGGCACGCCTGTTAAAGTCCGCGCCGTAAAGACGTTTGCAGAAATCAACAAAGGAGGTATACAAGGAAGCCTCCCGTACAGACTCTATCTTCGCTATGAAGGATTTTCCGAGGTTGCGTATGGCCGATAATCCGAAGCGGATACCGTCCCCCTCAACCGTGAAGCCGCAGGAGCTGTAATTGATATGGGGTGGCATTACCTTTATCCCTATACGCGCACATTCCTGAATATAGAGCGATATCTTTGTGCTGTCGTCAAGAACGCTCGTAAGCAGCGCCGCCATAAATTCCTTAGGGTATTTAACTTTAAGATACGCGGTTGTGTAAGCGATAAGACCGTATGCAACCGTATGGCTTTTATTGAAACCGTATGAGGCAAAGGAGCTCATATCCGAAAAGATAGCGTTTGCCGTCTGCGCGTCTATACCGCGTTTTACGGCTCCCTCGACAAGCGTTTTTCCGTCCTTGCCGGTAAGACCGTTTATAAAAATTTCCCGCTCGCGCTCCATGACGTCGTGCTTCTTTTTGCTCATTGCCCTGCGCACGACGTCGGCTCTGCCCAAGGAGTATCCCGCGAGAGTGCGGAAGGTCTGCATCACCTGTTCCTGATATACCATACACCCGCACGTTTCGTCAAGAATATCTTTAAGAAGGGGAGACCTGTATTTAATAAGACTCGGATTTTTTCTGTTTGCTATATAAGCGTCTATAAAAAACATCGGTCCCGGTCTGTAAAGCGCGATGGCGGCGGCGACATCCTCAAACCGCTCCGGTTTCAGATTGACGATAAGATTTGTCATACCGGCGGACTCGCATTGAAACACGCCGAGCGTGTTGCCTTTTTGAAGCTCCGAATAGACCTCTTTGATATTCAGCGGTATGTCTGCGACGGAAAAATCCGGAGTATGTTTTCTTATCAGTTTTTCCGCGTCGCTAATCACCGTAAGGGTGCGCAGCCCCAAAAAATCTATTTTCAGAAGACCTAACTCCTCAATCTCGGTCATCGTGTATTGAGTTACAACCGCCTCGTCGTTTTTCGCTAACGGCACATAGTCGGAAACGGCGTTTTTTGTTATGAGGACGCCCGCCGCGTGAGTCGAGGCGTGGCGCGGCATACCCTCGACCTTTTTAGCCGTATCAATGATTTTTTTGACTCTTTCGTCAGAGTCGCAGAGTTTTCGCAGCTCCTCGCTTTTTTCGAGCGCGGATACGATTGATATATTAAGCTCCCTCGGTATGAGCTTGGCTACGGTATCGCTCAAAGAGTACGGATAGCCCAGAGCACGAGCGACGTCCCTTATCGCGGCGCGCGCCGCCATTGTGCCAAAGGTGACAATTTGCGCCACCTTGTCCGCGCCGTATTTATTGATAACATAGTCGATAACCTCGCCTCTGCGCTCAAAGCAGAAATCAATGTCAAAGTCCGGCATACTTACTCTTTCGGGATTTAGGAACCTTTCAAAAAGCAGCCCGTGTTTAATCGGGTCTATTCCCGTAATCCCAATGCTGTAAGCCGCGAGGCTCCCCGCCGCCGAACCCCTCCCCGGACCTACCGGAATTTTACTTTTTACCGCGTATGCTATAAAATCGTAAACTATCAGATACTCAAAATGCGAAATATTCTCGTCAATATGGAAATCGGGCAGCTTTAATACGCCGTACTCAAATTCAAGCTCGCACATGCCGGCGATTTTCACCGTATTTTCAACCGCTCCCTCATAATTTGCGAAAAGCTCTTCCATTTCGGCGGCGCTTTTCAGATAGAAGTTATCCGACTGGAAATCAAGCCCCGTATCCTCGTCAACAGTTTTATTTGTCTGTATACATACGAGCACCTTCTGAACCTCGGCGTCCTCTTTTAACACATAGTGAACGTCGTTTGTAGCCGCAAAGGGTATGCCTGTTCTTTCGCGAACTTTTAGAAGTCCGCTTAAAACGGCTTCGTCCTCCTGCGAACCGTGGTCCTGAAGCTCTAAATAATAATTGCCGTCGCCAAAAACGCCGTTATACCAGAGCGCAGTATTTACCGCCGACTCGATATCGCCGTTTAGCGCGTGCCTCTGAACCTCGCCGAACATACAGCCGGAAAGACATATTAGTCCCTCGCTGTACTTTTCGAGCAGCTCCCTGTCAATCCTTGGTTTTGTATAAAAGCCCTCTGTCCACGAGAGGGAAACAAGCTTGATAAGATTGCCGTAACCCGTCATATTTTTGCAAAGCAAAATCAAATGGTACCGCTCTGCGTCAAGCGTGTGATTTTTATCAAACCTTGAGCGCGGCGCAACATACATTTCACAGCCTATAATCGGTTTTATGCCGCGTTTTTTTGCGGCTTTATAAAAATCCTGAACGCCGTACATTACTCCGTGGTCTGTTATGGCTATACTTTTCTGACTGAGCTTTTCGGCTCGGTCAAGCAAATCCTCTATGCGGCACGCGCCGTCGAGGAGGCTGTAATGAGTATGCAGATGCAGGTGTGTAAAATCGGTCAAACTATTCACTTCCCTGACCGTAATATGCCTTGTCCCCGTGTTTTCTGCTAAAATGCTTTTCACGGATATAACCGTTTAGTTGAGGAGTTGAACTATACCCTGAGCCTGAAAGCGAGAGCATTTCTGTCATAAAAGCCATTTGCGCGACAGCTTCAAGGGTTACGGCGTTTTCAACGGATTTCTTTGCGTTTTTGCCGAATATAAAGGGTCCGTGACCGGAAACGAGAACGGCTGGGGAGCTTTTCGGGTCAAGCTCGTGTT
>CAZQXZ010000081.1:0-9235 GCA_964597515.1 uncultured Eubacteriales bacterium
GGGTGCGGAAGATTTTGTGTTTCAGGCGTATCGGGTTCGACTCCCGTCGCCTTAAACCCGAAAGGATATAACCCGATGAATAAGCAAGAACCTAAAACCGCCGCATTGCCCGTTGTGGCAATGCGCGGTGTCGTTATTTTTCCTAAAATGACGCTTCATTTCGACGTTGGGCGCAAAAAGTCAATAGCCGCTCTCAAAGCGGCTCTCAACTCAAACCGCGAGATTTTTCTCGTGGCGCAAAAGGATTTGTCCGACGAGGAGCCTAAAACAGCCAACCTGTATCCCGTGGGAGTGGTTTCCGAGATACGTCATCTGATGAGGCTTCCGAATTCGGACAATGTACGCGTCGCCGTCGAGGGCAAGTACAGAGCGTCTTTGAAAGAGACCCTGGAAAATAACCGCTATTTGTGCGCCGTCACGGAGGAAAGAATTGAAAAACCGGTAAAGACGGCGCAAAGGGATTATGAGGAGGCTCTCGTAAGAGGAATTAAGGAGCTGTTCGAGAGCTACGCTCAGGTTTCTTTCCGTCTGCCCGCGGATATGAGCATATCTGTTTTGACCGAGAAAAAGGCGTCGCCTCTTACCGATTACATAGCAGGCAACGTTCCGCTTCCGATTGAGGATAAGCAATCGCTTTTAAATGAGACAAATCCTATAAAGAGAGGCGAAATGCTGTGCGTTATGTTAGCGCGCGAGACGGAGCTTATGGAGCTTGAGAGTGATATTCAAGCGCGCGTGCAGGAAAAGGTGGATAAAAATCAGCGCGAATATTATCTGCGTGAGCAGATGAAAATTATATCCGGAGAGCTTGGCGAAGACGACTCGCCTGTTGCCGAAGCCGAAAAGTACAGGGAGAAAATCGCTTCTCTCGATATGCCGGACAGCTCAAAGGAAGTGCTTTTCAATGAGTGCGATAAGCTTATGAAAACAGCAAGAGGCACTCCGGACGCCTCTGTGATACGTACATACCTTGACAGATGCACAGCTCTCCCGTGGGGTAAAATAACGAAGGATAAGCTTGATATCGCGAAGGCGAGAAAAATTCTTGATAAGGACCATTACGGTCTTGACGAGGTCAAGGAAAGAATAATTGAAATGATAGGGGTCAGGCGCCTTGTTCCGGATATGAAATCGCAGATTATCTGCCTTTTGGGACCTCCGGGCGTCGGCAAGACGTCGATAGCCCGTTCGTTGGCGCAGGCTATGGGCAGAAAATATGTAAGGGTGTCATTGGGCGGCGTGTGCGACGAGGCCGAAATCCGAGGACACCGAAAGACATATATAGCCTCTATGCCCGGCAGGATTATAACCGCGCTCGAAAAGGCGAAATCCGCAAATCCCCTGATGCTGCTTGACGAGATTGACAAGCTCGGCAGAGATTATAAGGGCGACCCGTCGTCGGCTCTTTTGGAGGCGCTTGACGGCGAGCAGAATTTCGCGTTCTGCGACCATTATATCGAAATACCGTTTGACCTGAGCCGCGTTCTGTTCGTGACTACCGCAAACGACCTGAGCGGCGTTTCTCCGCCGCTTGTTGACCGTATGGAGATTATAGAGCTTTACAGCTACACTGCAAACGAGAAGTTCAATATCGCCAAAAAGCACCTTCTGCCGAAACAGCTCAAAGCGCACGGTATGAACAAAAAAATGCTGTCCTTTTCCGACGACGCAATAAGGGCGGTTATAGACGGTTATACAAAGGAAGCCGGCGTCAGGACGCTTGAACGCATGCTCGCCGCCGTATGCCGCAAAGCGGCGGCAAAATTCGCCGAGGGCTTTGAAGGAAAAATAACCGTAAACGCCGAGAACCTAAAAGCATATTTAGGAGCGGTAAAATATAAGAAGGATATATTCGATACCCTGCCGATGCTCGGACTCGCAAACGGACTCGCGTGGACGAAATTCGGCGGCGAGATAACACAGATAGAGGCGGCTGTTTTGGACGGTACCGGCAAAACGGAGCTGACAGGCTCGTTGGGCGACGTTATGAAGGAGTCCGCAAGGGCGGCGATAAGCTATATAAGGGCTAACAGCGCCGATTTAGGCATAGACGGGGAATTTTATAAAAATCGGGATATCCATATCCACGCTCCCGAGGGAGCCGTGCCAAAGGACGGTCCTTCGGCGGGAGTCACAATGACAACCGCGCTCGTTTCGGCGCTTTCCGGCAGAACTGTAAAGCCCGATGTCGCGATGACAGGCGAGATTACGCTGCGCGGCACGGTTCTGCCGATAGGCGGACTTAAAGAAAAAGCGACCGCGGCGTACAAGGCGGGTATGAAAACCGTCATTATCCCGTATGAAAACGAGCCGGACCTTGAAAAAATCGACGACGAGGTAAAATCCGCGCTTCGCTTCGTGACTGTGCGCACGCTGCATGAGGTTTTAAGAGAAGCTCTTAATGAAAAAAGCGTTGAGAAAGCCGGTAAAGAGGAGCCGTTAACTAAGGACGCGCCCGACGTGGCGGATATAAAAAACGAGGGTTTAGGGAAATATGTTATTTAACAATTTTGAGTTTCTCGCGTCATACGGAACGTTTGCGCAGCTTCCCGAAACGACTTATCCGGAGGTTGCGTTCGCCGGACGTTCCAATGTCGGGAAATCGTCGCTGCTTAACAAAATAATGCAGAGAAAATCGCTTGCGCGCGTCAGCTCGACGCCCGGAAAGACCGCGACGGTCAACTTTTACGGCGCGGGCAGCGTGCGCTTCGCGGATTTGCCCGGATACGGTTACGCAAAGGTCAGTAAAAGCGAGAAACAGCGATGGACTGAGCTGATGGAGGGCTATTTTTCGTCGGGCAGGAACATAAAGCTTGTGGTTTTACTCATAGATATGAGGCACAAACCGTCTGCGGACGATATGACGATGATACGCTTTTTGAAGCAAAGCGGACTCCGCTTTATAATTGTTATGACCAAATCGGACAAGCTTAACAAGACCGAATATAAAAACAGAATTGCCGCCGTCGGCGAAGAATTATCCGAATTCGGTGAAATAACAGCAATCCCGTTCTCCTCCGTTTCGGGAGAGGGAGCGGACAGGGTAAAAAAGGAAATAGAGGAAGCTCTTTAACAGGGGGTTTTTATGTACGTTTCAGACTCAATAGGCGTTAACGAAAAAGGGCGTCTTACAATCGGAGGAGCGGATACTGTTTCCCTCGCAGGGGAGTACGGCACGCCGCTCATTGTTTACGATACGGACAGGATACGCGAAAACTGTAAAAAATTCGCGTCTTCAATGAATGAGTTTTACGGTAAGGGGCTTGTGCTGTACGCGGGCAAGGCGTTTTGCTGCAAAGAGATGTGCCGCTTGATTATGGAAGAGGGCTTAGGTCTTGATATCGTTTCCGGCGGCGAGCTTTATACGGCGGCATCGGTGGGTTTCCCGATGGAAAAAGCCGTTTTTCACGGTAATAATAAGACCGATGAGGAAATCAGGCAGGCGCTTAAATACAAGGTTGGCAGGTTTGTTGTGGACAATATAGAGGAGCTTCACACCCTTAACAAATACGCAAAGGAGTTTTGCGTAAAACAGCGCGTTCTTCTGCGTATCAAGCCGGGTATAGACGCGCATACGCACGATTTTGTCAAGACGGGGCAGATAGACAGTAAATTCGGTTTTGCCCTTGAAACAGGGGAGGCGCTGCAAGCCGTTAAGGAGTGCCTTTCTTTTGAAAGCATAGAGCTTTGCGGTCTTCACTGCCATATCGGCTCGCAGATTTTCGAGTTCGGTCCGTTTAAGCTTGCGGCAAAGGTTATGCTGAAATTTATGGCGCGTATTAGAGATGAGTTAGGGGTTACTTTGGGAGAGCTAAACCTTGGCGGCGGCTTCGGGATAAAATACTCGGAGACGGACAGTCCCGAGGAGTTCTCGGAGTATATGAGAGAAGTGGCGCAAACGCTGAAAAAACAGGCGGCGGAATGTGATTTTCCGGTACCGTTTGTATATATCGAACCGGGAAGGGCGATAGCGGGTGCGCAGTGCGTTACGCTTTATACGGTGGGCTCGGTTAAGGAAATTCCCGATATCAGGACATATGTTTCCGTTGACGGCGGTATGGGCGACAATCCGAGATACATACTCTACCAGTCAAAATATGAGGTTGTATGCGCCAACAAGGCGTCTTTGCAAAGGACGAGAACCGTTACGATAGCGGGCAGATGCTGCGAGAGCGGCGACCTCATTCAGGAGCATACGCGCCTTCAGGAGGTTGAGGCGGGAGATATTTTGGCGGTTCTCTCAACGGGCGCGTATAATTACTCGATGGCGTCGAATTATAACAGATATCCGCGTCCGGCGGTACTCGCGGTAAGCGCTGGTAAGGCGAAGCTCATTATTAAGCGCGAAACCTATGAAAACATTGTCGAAAACGACATATAAAAAAGACCGCGGATACAAATTAACATTGACCGCGGTCCAAAAAAGCATTGACAAACGCAATACCGCTTTTTTAGTTAACCGGAATTAATTCCGGAGAGACGGCAGTAAATCCGTCTAACAGTATATTGTCCGCGCGTATGAGTATAATTCATATAAAAACAAGGTAAAACAGGAAAAAACTAAAAAATAACTCTTGCTTTTTAATTTGTCTTATGATAGTATACTTAGGCGTTGATTTATGTCCTATTTCTTTGGAGAGGAATTGTTTTATGACTTGGTATCAGATTTTATTCGGCGTCATTCTTATTGTGTCGTCGATAGGGATTATTGTTATTGTTATAATGCAGCAAGGGCGTCAAGCCGGTCTTTCCGGCGCGATAGCCGGCGGAGCGGAAACGTTTTTCGGCAAAAACAAAGGGCGTTCGATTGAGGCGAAGCTTGCTAAAATTACAAAAATAATCGCCGCCGTCTTTTTCGTTGTAGCCCTTGTGGCGTCACTGCTGTTTATGTTTCTCTGACAGTTATCTTTCAGATGACAGAACAGCGTATGTTCTGTCATTTGAATTGCGCTTAAATGAATATGAAAAATGAGTTATTAGCTCAGTCGGCAGAGCACCTGCCTTTTAAGCAGGGTGTCCGGAGTTCGAATCTCCGATAACTCACCATTAAACACAAAATCCGAACATATCCGCTTTATCTTTGTAGAGGGAGTGTTCGGGGCGGTAATCTCCCGAGAGTAATTGCTCTCGGGTTTTTACTTTTATTATAGAATATGAAAAAGGGCGGGAGAGGTGCAAACCTCAGCCCCGCCCTTTTCCGCTATATAAATAAGGAGGAAACTAATTAAGGTACAAGCGTTAAATCGGAGAGCTTAACCGCCGCCACGACTACGCCGCCGTATGTGATAACCACCCTGTCGCCGCTGATTTCTTTTACAATGTGGTTACGAGTATAAACGAACGAGGCAAGCCCGCCTCCTTTATATGTTTTTGCTCCGCTTTTCAGTCTTACGGTAGAGCCTATCTTAATAGTAGGCGTAGCCGCTTTAACTGGTTCGGTAGCCGCGGCGGTTCCGCTGTTGGTTGTTATAAAGTTATCATATCCCGACACTTTCAGTTTTGCCGACATTGCCGCCGCGTTTGCTTTTACTCCGTAGGCTCCTACCTGGACTTTGTAATATCTTCCGTTCTGTACAATGTATGTATCGAACCCCGCCGCTTTCAGTTTTGCGGCGAGTGCGTCGGCGTTCTGTTTCTGCGAAAAAGCCCCCGTCTGCACTCTGTAAAGAGTTTTGCTCTCTGCGGGCTGTTCTGCGGGCTTGCTCTCCTGTGAGGCAAGCTTTGCTTTGACAGCAGCGCGGAATTTATCCATAGTGTAGGTAAAGTTTTTCCACCAGTTGTTGGGGTCGCCGTGGTTACTACCATAACCCAGAGCGCAAGCCTCTTTATGGCTTACAATGTTATTTACCGACAAGCCGTACTCCTTACAGAGGAAAGCGCAATACTCAATAGCGGTATCACGCACCGCCTCAAAATATGCTTTGTTCGTGAGCCCGTCCTCGCACATTTCAAATTGAATATATGCGGGGTTATAGTTGTATGAGCCTTTCGAGCCGCTCCCGACTCCCCAACAGCAGAAATTATACGGGAGAATGTTTGCCACTCTTACGGCTCCGTTTTTATCGTAGCCGATAAATGAATGAACACAAACGGAACGCCCCATAACAGAGGCGGGGTTGTTCCAATGGTTACCGTAAGTATTCGTACCCACCTCGGCGGGCGCGTCTACATACCTTTTCAAGTTCGGGTTGTTCGCTCCTGTACTGTGTACAACAATTCCCGCGGGAGTCATTTTACGAGCCGCTTTGTAGCAGTCGTTTTTTGTGGCGTAAGCTGTGATAATGTTCATTGTCAATCCTCGCTTTCTGTGTTTGTCGCTTTCTCCGTTTTTAACTCGGACAAATACTCGTCCGCCTGGATAGCCTCGGGAGTAAAGCTGTTGTTTTTCCACCACGCCCAGAGCGTAGCTCCGATAGTTGCCGCGGTTGTGAGAACGGCGTAAATGTCCTCCTCTGCAAACGGCAACGGGTTTTTACCGAGCGTTGTTAATACCTGGTTTGCAAGAGTAATAACAAGTACCACGGTACGGATAATGGTTTCTGTCGAAATTTTCTTTTTCATAGGTTTATTCTCCTTTCAATTCGTTTATTCTGTGGTGAGCCTGTTTACAGGACTCCTCGCACCTTGTTATACGCTCCGAGAGCCCGCCGACTTTAGCCGCCGTTTCTCGGTTTTCCCGTTTGAGGTCGTCAACGCCCGCTTTGATATATCCAATATCGGACATTATAACGCCTTTATTTTCGCCCTCGTCCTTACTCTCTTTTTTTACGGCGCGTTGATAAGCGATATACGAAAAAAAGGCGGTTAATATAATTCCTGCTACTGTACAAATTGTTGATACCGCAAACGTGTTCATTGTTTCTCACCTCTCTAATTGTATTCTTTATTTATAATGCCGAGCTCGTCCGCCGCTGTCGTTCTCATTGATTTTAATTCCTCGGCTACTTTATCGGAAATTTTCGATTGCTCGATAACCTCGGTTTGCTTTTCGATTATTTCGCTTTGTATCCGAGTAACAGCGCATAGCCGTTCGATAATTTCAAGTAAGCTCATTCTGAACTCTCCTCGCTGTCTGGTGAAGTAGGAAAGCGAATGTTAAAAGGAAAGCCCTCTTGTCCTGGCAAGTCCCTTAATTCCTGGCGATATGTAGCCCAGGCTCCGCCGAGAGCCTCTCCAATGCCTCGGAGAAATGAAAGCCAAGCCGTAAAAGTTGAGCCGCTCGGAACTGAAAGTTTAAGCCTGTCAAGCGACATTTGATTATCTGTTTCCGAAAGCAATTTATTTCGGATTTTGCGTGCAAATTCCGCCGCTTGCTCTGCGTCGTTTTCGGCGCAAGCTCTCTCGTATGCGTCTTTAAGCGTTTCCGCTAATTCCGCTTTTTGTGAGTTCGCCATTGCCTCAATTTTCGCAAGGCGTTTATAATAGTTATTTTGCATTGTGTTTTTCCTCCATTTCTTTATAGAATAAAATCATTTTTTGTTGTTCGTGGTAAGTGTCGCCGCGGTCGGCGTTTGCAAGAAATGATATAAGCGACTCCTGCGTAGTTCCTGGCGCATATTCGCCGTTAAGCTCTTTTGTATATAGTTTTTTAAGTTTTCGTCGTTCTTTCCCTTGTTTCTTTTTATCCATTTTCCGAATAATCGCGCCCGACTCCGTAACGATAAAACGCCATTTTAACATTTTTACTCCCTGGTTCAGAGGATATAAAACCGTTTTCCCGTTAAGCTGTAAGCCAATTGCATTTAACTTACTTTCTATCTCCGCTCGGCAATGTTGTAAAAATTCTTTGTTGTCGCTTACTAATATAAAATCATCCATATAACGGACATAGTGCTTTACGCGGAGCCGTTCTTTTATATAATGGTCTATATCGTCAAGAACGGCGAGAGCTACAAGTTGTGAAACCTGGGAGCCGAGCCCTAAACCTATTTCCCCGAAAGAGTCCACAATTTCACAAGCCCTATATGCTATTTGTTCGTCCTGTACTCTTTTATAAATAGCCGCTTTTGCTATATCGTGCCTAATGCTTTGAAAATAATGGTGTATGTCGCATTTTAAAACCCAACCCTCGGTACCGTGTTCGTTATAATAACGGCGCAAGTGTGCCGTTATTCGATTGAGTGTATAGTCAACTCCTCTCCCGCGCATACAAGCGCAATTATCCGTTATAAATGATTTTGTAATTTGCTCATAAAATCCGTTGTCGCATAGCGAGCGTTGAAACTGGCGGTCTTTTATTCGGGTTGCTACAATTTCCCGCTGTTTCGGTTCGTGAATAGTAAAGTGTTGATACTTATCTATTTTGTATTTACCATTCAACAGACTTTGCCGTAAACGATATGTGTTTTTAAGGGCGTTTCCCTCATAGCCTACGGTGCTATCTTTCCAACGGATATTACGACAACTTGCCTTTAAGCCCTTGTATAAATTATCGAAAGATAGTACTTTTTCGTATGACATATCATAATTTAACGGGTGCATATAAAAGGACTACCCCGCGAGGTACCTTTGTCGCCCGTAATATTCCCTCCTTTTGGAGGTAGGACGGTCGCTCCTTGTGTGAGATGTACTGCTTTGGTCTTTCGACTACTTGATACTGACAATTCCCACAATCGGCGACGACTCCGTTAGCGTTAATCGCGTTGTTGTTGTTCAACGTGCCGTCCGAGTTCACGATACGCTCGTTGTTGGCGTTGGACGGGTTAGGAGAACGCAACCAAGCGTTACGCACGGAGCCGAAAAATAGCAACCGCCCTACTTTTTATTTTCGTACTTTTCTTTGTCCGATTTTATCCAGGCTTTCAATAAATCGTCTGTTTGGAGTATTAGCCCCGTCCAGAATTCAACTTGATTGCCCGAAATATAGTTTGCGTCGTATGCGTCGTCTATGAGGTCTAATAAAGCGTCGAGGTTCGCGTGTGCTTTTACTTGCTCCATGCGTCGGTATTTATATTCCTCCTCGGAGGTTACATATACCGAGTTTGCGTGCCGTATACAAACGCAAGCCGAGCGCACCTCGTCAACTATGGGAGAGGCATATAACCAACGGGTAGATTTAGGGAAATTCTTTTCTGATTTAATCAGCGTAAGCGAGTATTTTTTCAGCTCTCGAGCTTTATTTAATACCTGTAATTTTCCCTCTCCTCGGTCGCCTTTTCTAACACCCATATTTCCCCTTTCTACCGCCTCTATCGAGTCGGATTTTAGATTATGCGATTATACAAGCGGCGACGAC
>CAZQXZ010000082.1:0-9110 GCA_964597515.1 uncultured Eubacteriales bacterium
ACGGACGTATTAACAAGATACTCCAATAGGTTAATCTTTTTTACAACGCCTCTTTTATTCTTTTTAAAAGCGAACAAAGCGTCGGTACTCAAAGCTGAAAGGATGTGATTTTTCATTTTATCCCCGCAAGGTGAGATTTGTGCAGAGTATTCGGCATACCTTATATCGGCCGGACAGTATTTTGGTTCTGTTACGGCTGAAAACGTTATTTCCGGCGTCGATATTGCTTTTAAGAGGGACAAAACCTCTTTATCGCTCTCGCCGCCCGCCAGCCTGATATCAAAACATTCGTTAAGACCCTCTACCCCGAGGGGCAGGGAAAGTGTAAAAATCATATGCATACGCGGATTAAAGCCCTGCGTATAGTAAAGCTTCAATCCGGTTTTTCTGAACATACGGGTCATATAGCGCATCAAATCAAGGTGTGATATGTATTTTGCGCCGCCTGTTTTAGTGAACCATATCCTAACAGCACGCATCGCAAACGCCTCCCGAAAGCCTTTTCGCGCCGCATCCGGCGCACTTTTCCCGACAGTTTGGCGTAGTTTTCGCCGCCCGCGCGGCTTCGCTCTCCCGTATAAGAAAGTCTTTGTCTATGCCGAAATCAAGATGGTCCCACGGAAGCTTTTCATCATAGCTTCTCGCTCTGTTAGCGTAGAATTCAGGGTCTAATCCTGTTTTTTTAAACGCTTTTATCCATTTTTGCAAATCAAATTTTTCGCCCCAACTGTCAAATTTGCATCCGGATTTATACGCCTGCTCTAAAACGGCGCAGATTTTTCGGTCGCCCCGCGCAAGCACGGCTTCAATTAAGCTCATCCCCGTATTGTGAACGCTGAGGGAAATCTTTTTTGTGGAGATACATTCACGCAAAAGCTTTTGTTTTCGCAAAAAGGACTGCGCGTCGTCCTGCGCCTCCCATTGGAAAGGCGTAAACGGCTTTGGTACAAAGGACGAAGCGCTGATATTAACGGTGACACCTTTTCCTTTGGGCTTATCGGGGTTTTTATAAAACGCGTTGACGATATCCTGTGAAAGTCTTGCTATCCCCTCGATGTCCGCATCCGTCTCCGTAGGCAGACCAAGCATAAAATAGAGCTTGACTGTATTCCAGCCGCCCGAAAACGCTTTTCTCACAGTGTTAAGGATATCTTCATCGGTAATATTCTTATTTATGACGTCGCGCAGCCTTTGAGTTCCGGCTTCCGGAGCGAAGGTGAGCCCGGCGCGCCTGATTAGGGAGAGCTTTTGCATAAGCTCCTGTGAAAATCCGTCTATGCGCAGAGACGGCAGAGCGATATTTACATTCTCATCGGCAGTCCAGCTCAAAAGTCTTTCGAGCAGCTCGGTTATTTTTGTGTAGTCGCTACTTGAAAGCGACATCAGCGAAAGCTCGTCGTAGCCCGTTGCGCCGCAAAGCTTCCTGCTTTGCTTTTCAATCGTATCTACGCTTTTTTCCCTTACGGGCCGGTATATAAAGCCCGCCTGGCAGAAACGGCAGCCTCTTATACAGCCTCTGAATATCTCCTGTACTGCTCTGTCGTGTACCGTTTCCACAAACGGAACGGCAAAGTTTTCAGGGTAAAAAACGCTGTCAAGGTCCTTAATCACTCTTTTTTTGACCTTTTTTGGCGCGCCGTCCTTCGGTTTTACAGCGCGCACCGCGCCGTCCTCTTTATATGACACATCGTAAAGCTTTGGTACATAAACCCCCGGTATTTGGGATAAAGCTTTCAGCATAGTGTGCTTGTCTGTTCCTTTTATCTTATGTTCCTTTACCGCTTCAAGAAGCTCTAAAGTTACCTCCTCCCCTTCTCCGAGTACTATAATATCAAAAAAATCGGCTACGGGCTCAGGGTTGCAGCAGCATGGTCCGCCCGCGATTATCAGCGGAAAAGCGCCCTTTCGCTCTGCGGCGCGAAGCCCAATACCCGACAGGTCAAGCATATTCAATATATTCGTATAAGACAGCTCGTATTGAAGCGTAAATCCAACGATATCGAACCGCGACACCTGCGTCCTTGTTTCAAGAGAAAATAGCGACAGCCCTTTTTCCCTTAAAACACTTTCCATATCAGGCGCCGGAGCGAACACACGCTCGCATAGCGCGTAATCCACGCTGTTTATTAGGCTGTAAAGTATTTTCATACCGAGATGCGACATACCGATTTCATATGTATCCGGAAAACAAAAAGCGAAAGAGACGCCACAGGACGCCCAATCCTTAACAACGCTTCCCGGTTCGCCGCCTATATATCTTGCCGGCTTCTCGACAAGCGGGAATATTTTTTCAAGCTCTCTGTACATACGCATCTCCGGTTCATATTTTATTTTATTTTACAACATATGCTCCGGATTAGCAAGGAGATAGTTTTGAGTTTTTAAAAATAAGCAAAACGATAAGATACAGCCCCGCAAGAAGGAACGTGAAATTGTATTTCGTGTTAAAAAGCTGAAATACCCCAAAGATGATTACCGGTACCGCGAATACGAACGAAACCTTCCTAACCGTATTATGTGCCGTATAAGAGGATTTTCGCATAGCTAAAAACGAGTACAGCGCGCTTCCTCCATCAAGACAGAATATCGGCAGCAGGTTGAAAAGTGCCATAAACGCGTTAATCAGCGCGATTTGAAGCAATATGACGGATTTCAGACAGAAGAATACCGTCAGAAACAGAAGAAAAACCAAAAGGTTAACACATGGTCCCATCAGAGCGATTTTACACTCGTCGCGGTAATTCAGACGCGGATTTATCCCCCTGACAATTTTCATTCCGAATACGTTTAAATAGACGGCGCAGACCTTGGTGCGCGTTAAAAAAATACAGACCAGATGCCCCGCTTCGTGAAGCAGGGCAGAAACTAAAAATATGACAGGCAGGAGGCTGCTTTGATTTACCAAAGCCAAAAACATCACGGAAAGAAACAAAAAGCTTACCTTTACGGTAACGCTTTTATAGTTAAACCGCATCTGCCGCATTGCTTAAAGCGTATGACGGGTTATAGGAAACGCCGTCAATTCTGAATTCAAAGTGAAGATGCGGTCCTGTCGATACCCCTGTGCTGCCGACTCGAGCAATAGCTTCACCGCCTTTAACGGCAGTTCCCGTCTTAACAAGAAGCTTGCTGCAATGGCAGTACATTGTCGTAATGCCGTTTCCGTGGTCAACTTCGAGATAATGTCCGTTCCACCTATCGAATGAGGCGCGGATTACTTTGCCATCCGCGATACATCTGATATTCTCCCCAGTGTTGCCGGCAATATCAATGCCCATATGGAAGCTGTCCGTATCGTACACCGGATGAACTCTTTCCCCGAATTTGGAAGTGACCTTTCCCGAAAGCGGCGAATATATTTTCATATTCAGCGAATACGGCAGATTTGACGCCGACGCGGGTATGGATTTACCGTCTCGTGTGAGATTAAGGCTGATTTTTTTGTTTTCCCTAACAGACTCAACGGTCGCTGTCAGCCCGTCTTTCGAGGACGGTTCCGATTTCTCCTGAGACCGTGCTTCTGATGCGCTTTCGGTTGTGTAATCGGTATTTTCGCTTTCGGTTATTTTTATATCGGCGTCAGCCTCAGATGTTTTAACGTCGCCGCCGTTTCTCCCGTTTGTTTTTTTACTTGATAATGCGCCGTCGGTAAAAAGGATTTCTCTTATGTCCTTAAACGCGACTTCGGCGTCCTCTCTTGTCAGCGAAGCGGTTATAAGCGGCAGCAGCTCGCCCGACATCTTTTTCAAAAGAGACGGATTAAGCTTTGAAATTGAGAATACCGTCGCGAGGATAATCAGCGAAACGGCTGTCTGAAAGCCGACAGTACGCATCACATAGTCTTTTTCCTTATTTTTCATATAATCACCCGCATATATATATGCGGGCGTTTATAATGATATTACGAATTAAGTTTTTCCCAGTCGTGATAAAGCAGTTCGAGATTTGATTTTTTCTCCGCTAAAACGCCTGAAATATCAGTTACCTTCTCATAGTCACAGGCAATTTCGGGCTTTGTAAGCTCCTCTTCAAGACTTTCGGTTTCCAATTCGAGTTCAGATATTCGCGCTTCAAGTCTTTCTATCTCACCCTTTAGCCTCCGCTGTTCGCTTTCGAGTTCTTTTCTGAGCCTGTAATCGCTTTTCTTTTTTGTTTTTTCGCATTCGCCCGCGTTTTTCCCGCCGCTTGCTTTGTATTGCAGATAGGAGTCGTAATTGCCATCTATAATATTTAATCCGTCGCTTTCCAAAACGGCTATTTTTGACGCGAGCTTGTTAATAAGGTACCTGTCGTGCGATACGGCAAGAATTGTACCGTCAAAATCGAGAAGGGCGTCCTCAAACACCTCCCGCGAGGATATGTCAAGATGATTTGTCGGCTCGTCAAGTATCAGAAAATTCGGATTTAACAGCATAAGCTTCAAGAGCGCTATTCTTGTCCTCTCGCCGCCGCTCAGCGTCCCCACGGTCTTGTATACGTCGTCCCTTGAAAAAAGAAATGACGCCAACGCGCTTCTTACCTCGGTAGGATCCATTTTTCTGCCCGGTCCCCAAACCTCATCCAGAACGGTGTTTGCGTTGTTAAGTTTAGATATGTTTTGGTCAAAATATCCTGTTTTAACGCTGTGTCCGAGCTTGACAAAACCGCCGTCCGATCTTACTTCTCTCATAATTATTTTAAGAAGAGTCGATTTTCCGCAACCGTTCGGACCCATTATAAAAATTCTTTCGCCCTTGCGAACTTCAAAATTCAGCTTGGAAAAAAGCTTTTTTTCACCAAACGACTTGCTGATGTTGTCAAGTGACAGCACCTCGTTGCCGCTCTCGTTTTTCATCTTGAAGGAAAAGCGTATTTCCGATGTTTGCGCCTGAGGGGTCACAAGAGCCGATTTAATCCGCTCTATCTGCTTTTCCTTGCTCGCTATGGTTATGTAGTTGCGTTCGCGGTTAAACTGCTTCTGCTGGCGTATAATAGCTTCTATGCGCTCGATTTCTTTTACCGATTTCTCGTACTCGCGCGTTATCGCAAGCTGCTTTTCCTCCATAAGCCTTTTATGACCGCTGTAAGAACGGTTTGTCATCCAGACCTTTTTATCCGATATTTCGGCGGTTTTAGAGGTTGTCTTATCGAGAAAGAACCTGTCGTGCGATATTATTATCGCGGCGCCCTTATATTTGCCCAAAAAATCCTCAAGCCAGGCTATCGAGTCTATATCCAGATGGTTTGTAGGCTCGTCGAGAAGAATTAGTCCGCTGTCCGACAAAAGCAGCTTGCACAGGGCAAGCTTTGACCTTTGTCCGCCGCTTAAAAGCCGCACGTCCTTTTCCAAATCGTCCGCATCAAAGCCGAGCCCCAATAGCGCGGAGCGTGTTTTCGCCCTGTATACAAGCCCGTCGCGCCTGTGTATTTCCTCGGTCAAAAAAAGCTGCCGCTCGATAAGGGGAAAATCCCCCGGTTCGCGTATAAGACTGTCGTGAATTGCGGCAAGCTCGTTTTCCATCGCCTCAACGTCGGAAAAAACAGCCAAGGCGTCATCATAAACGCTTACGCTGTTTTCAAAATCCGAATACTGGCGCATATACCCGAGCTTCGTGTCCTTACCTATAACGACCGCGCCGTCCGTCGGTGACAGCTCGCCGGTAATCAACCTGAAAAGCGTGGTTTTACCCGTTCCGTTAGCGCCTATCAAGCCTATCGCGTCGCCCGGTTCTACCTTTATATTAACGTTTGAAAATAAGGTGCTGTCCAAAAAGGAAAAGGACAGCGCCTGTATTTGAAGACAAGACATACTCTACTCCGTTACGGTTCACTAATAAGCGCTTTCAGCTTTCCCGAAAGCGTTACGTTACGGCTTTTTGCCGCGATAAATACGCTGGCGCCCTTCTTAATGTCAACGCTTACGCCGTCCGCACTGACGGCGCCGCTTCCCTCAAGCACTATAATGCTGACAAAGGATTTATCAGAAACCCCGACATTATACACATCGTCAATATCGGCCGTTTTAATCTTGAAATACTCACATTCGCATAGGCTTTCTATACCGGTATTGCCGAGCGTTGAACGTATAGTTTCCGTCTTAATGTGCAAAGGCTCGGTTACGGCGACGTCAACCGCCCTGTCTATATGGAGCGGTCTGCTTTTGCCGTTCTCAAGCCTGTTATAATCGTATACCCTGTAGGTGGTGTTGCAGTTTTGCTGTACCTCGGCAAGCAATATCCCTTTGCCTATCGCATGGAGGGTTCCAAAAGGAATATAGAAAAAGTCGCCTTTTTTAACCTTCACGCGGTTGACATGCTCAAGAAATGTATTATCGGCAATTGATTTTCTGAATTGGTCCTTGGTAAGCTTTTTATTAAAGCCGTAAATCAACTCGGCGCCGCTGTCGCAGTCAAGGATATACCAGGCTTCCGTCTTCCCCGTTGAGTTTTCAAACCTTTCGGCGTAATCGTCGCCGGGATGCACCTGAACCGAAAGGTCGCTTTCGGCGTCTATAAGCTTTATGAGCAGCGGAAAGGCGCCGCCCTTATAATCTGAGCCGAGCAAGCCTTCATTCTTTGCGATAACCTCGCTTAAAGTCTTGCCGGCGTACTCCCCGTTTATTATCTCGTTTACGCCGTCCTCGCGGCAGGTGAGCATCCAGCCCTCGGCAATGTTGCCAAAGGCGCCCTCAAAGCCGAAATCGCTCCTAAGACGGCTGCCGCCCCACAGTATTTGTTTTAAAACGGGCTTTAACAGCAAGGGGTACATTTTATACCTCCTTTTGTTCCGGTTGTATTAAACTCTCGTCGAACGCTATTTGACCGGAGCTTGCGTCTAAATCGGCGTCATGCTTTTCGATAAAAGGAATAACAGCCGAACGCACGTCAATTCTGTCGTAAAACTCTCTGAATTTAACCGTAAATCTAAGCTTTCTCTCACAGTACGGACAATAAAACACCGCTCTGAAAGACTGCCCGATAACCTTCCAGTCCGTCACGCGCTGCGCCGTGTGATTGCATTTTTCGCATATACAGCGCATTTCGTTCTTGTCTATAAGCGGACTGTTAATGTCCGTAATAGCGCGCGCCCTGAAAAGCAGCCTGTGGTAGAAATTATCGTCGCACACGCACAAATACGATTTTAACATCTGAGAATTATATACCTCGCGGAATATATCCGCCGTAAGATAGCTGTCACCGAGCGCCCTGTGCAGCTCATAGCCGTCAATATTCATATTCAGCAATTCAGCGGTTGTTTGAAGACCTACCTGCTCGGAGTCTGATAAATTCAAAAAAGCCTGAGTGTATTTTTGAAGATTGAGATATTTTTTAAGAAAAGGAATAACCGAAATACCGTTAAAATAATGGAAATTTTCTATAAGCACTCTTAAATCGGTGTCGCCCCAGGTCAGTACGGCGCAGTCTTCTGAAGACGACCACTTTCTGAAATAGGACATCGCCTTCGAAAACGGCGTTCCTTTGTTAATATCCTCGTTTGTTATGTTCGTAAGCTCCTTGACGCGTGAATGCAGCTTTTTTCCGAGCTGCGCCTTAATAAAAAGCGAAAACGAACTGACGGTATTAAGCTGTTCGTCAAGCATAACGGCGCCGATTTCAATTATCTCGTTAATGAAGCATTTGTGTTTTCGGCTGTATGCGTTGTTCCATTCAAGGTCAAGAATAATAAAATACATAATATATCAATATCTCCGCTTAAATTAAACCTTCTTTGTCATAAAGACAGGCGGTTTCAACAAGAATTTGAGTCCCGATTTTAAGGGTTTGAGGCTCGAGCATATCTATATCGTCAAGGCGCGTATGGTAATAACGCGGAGGAGTCGGGTCCATCGCGGCGAAGCCTGTAGCTTTGATTTTCGCCTGCGTGAATGCCGCGGCGTCGGTAGAACCGATGTAAACTGACGCGTAGGGTAAATCCATACCGCAGTTTTTCGCAGCTCTTTTAACAAGCTCTTTAACCTGTATATCGTGCTTTACCGTCCCGCTTAAATCCCGGTCGTAAATCGCCATATCTTTAAGGTCGCGAATGGTGTCCGCGGCAATTACGACTGTTTCAACCTCGCGAAGCTCCTCCGAATGGGCTTTTATAAACGCTTTCGCGCCGCGCAGACCCGCTTCCTCGGAGCCGGTCAGCAGAACCGCTGTCTCCGTGTTTTCAAAGCGCACACCCGCCTCGTGCAGAGATTTCAGCACGGACATACAGCAAAGGCAGCCCGAAAGATTGTCGTTAGCCCCGGGAACGCTCTTAGTGTAACTCTGGAAAAACAAGAAGGCTATAAAAAACGGTACGAACAACGCAAGGCATACGCCGACTATCTTAAAAAACAACAGGTCGAGGGCGTTTGGGTTTACAGTCCTGCTGACTATCCATATAACAAAGTTTGCCGCGCTTGAAACAAAAAGACCGACAACAGCGGGAATAAGGATTATTTTCATCCCCGTGCCTCCGAGCTTGTAGTTCAAGAGCCATTCGTACTGTGAGTCGGCGTGAGCCACAAAATAAATCCTCTTTTTAACCTCGCCCGAGGGCTTCCTTACGGCTATAACATTGTGTGAGGGATGTCCCTTAAAAAGAGGATCGCAAAACTGTCTGTACATACCGAACTCAAATATAAGCGGTATTATACCCAAGACGGTTACGCCGAAAGCTTTCAGCGGCATATACGCCCAATATAGAAAGACGCTAATAATAGCCGACGCTACCGTAAAAGGTATAAATCCCATAAACGCTTGGCGGTGAACGGTAAATCTTTCTATTTTAACGTCGTCCGACCATTTTTTAAGCTCGTCCGCCATCAGGTTCTGCGCTTTAAGCTCCTGCGGACTGCCGGGCGCTCTGGGACCTATGCTTTTAATTATATCGGTTATTTTGTCTACAATATAATTCACGGTATCGTCAATATTACTCTTGCCTGAAAAAAATATTTTTTCGGAAAGCTTCATAGTGGACATCCCCTTTCGTCCAATTATTTTAACATTTATTATATAGAAAAACAAGGAAAAACGCTTATTTTTTTATTTAAGATGTAATTTAGCAAACAAACTGCATTTAAAACTTAACTTCGCTGCGGAATTTACTGAGAAGCTCAGGATAATAATATATAATAAACCGCT
>CAZQXZ010000083.1:0-8970 GCA_964597515.1 uncultured Eubacteriales bacterium
AACTTGTCGCCGTCAATTATCGCGGCTCCCTTATTTTTGAGTATTTCGCAGACGTATGATTTACCAGAACCCGTTTTTCCGGTAAGCCCTAAAACCGTAAATTCTCCGCCGTCCTTTTTTTCAAGATTGACGAGCGAAAATCCCGCCGCCCTTAAAAGCCTGTTCACGACGGCAAGACCCGTCTCGTCTGCGCGCGGCAGCTCGGCGTAGCACACCTCTTTCCCCAAAGCGTCAACCTCCCTTAACGACTTAAAAAGCGAGCGCGCCTGTGAATTGCAGTCGTTTCTTTTGCCGTAGGCGACATACGGGACTATTATATTTTCGCGGTTTTCCTCAAAAATCAGGGCGCATACGCTTTCGTCTTTTTTAAAATTGACATAATCGGCAAACGAGCGCGAGCTTCCCTTTACGGCAATTATTTTTGTTTTCGGCGAATAGTGCCTGTACTTCATGCCCGGGCTGCACGCTTTTGTGTTTTTGTCAACCGGCGACAATACGGCGGCGTTTACATTCACTTCGCCAAGCACGCTTTGCAGCTGTTCAAGCGTTATGCCGCCCGGTCTTAAAAGCTCCGGCGTTTCGCCCGTAAGGGAAAGCACCGTGGACTCAATTCCGACGGAACATTCCCCGCCGTCAATAATCATCGGGATTTTACCGTTCAAATCGTCATACACGTGTTTCGCGGACGTGGGACTCGGGCTGCCCGAAATATTCGCGGACGGAGCCGCCAGCGGCACGCCGCAAGCGGAAATAAAGGCTCTCGCCGTCTCATGAGAAGGCATACGCACCGCAACGCTCGGAAGACCCGCGGTCACAACGTCCGGAATTTTTTCGTTTTTCGGCAAAACAACCGTAAGCGGTCCCGGCATAAACCGATTTGCCAACTTTTTCAGGCTGTCCGGAACGAAGCTGACAATTTCATAAAGCTGCGAAATATCCGAAATATGGACTATAAGCGGATTGTCCTGCGGCCGTCCCTTTGCTTCGAATATCTTGTTTACGGCGTTTTCGTCAAACGCGCTGGCGGCGAGACCGTAAACGGTCTCTGTCGGCATCGCGACTGTTTCTCCGTTTTTTATAAGCTTTGCCGCCCTATTAAGCTTTTCCGTATCCTTCGGGTTTATTTTTATAATTTCGGTTATCATATCCGCTCTTCATCCGATGATTTCAGCTTTTCGGCGGTATCCGCCGTAATCAAAGCGTCTATCACCTCGTCTATATCGCCGTTTAGAAACGACTCAAGCTTATACAGCGTAAGGCTTATCCTGTGGTCTGTTATTCTGCTTTGCGGATAATTATACGTCCTAATCCTCTCGCTCCTGTCGCCCGTCCCCACCTGCGATTTTCTCTCTCCCGCGATAAGCTCGTTTTGCTTTTCCCGCTGCGCCTCAAAAATTCTCGAACGCAGGATTTTCATCGCCTTATCCCTGTTCTTGTGCTGGCTTCGCTCGTCCTGACACTCCACCACGGTTCCCGTCGGAATATGCGTTATGCGTATTGCCGATTCGGTCTTGTTTATGTGCTGACCGCCGGCGCCGCTCGCGCGGAAGGTATCCGTCTGCAAATCGGCGGGGTTTATATCCACATCCAATTCCTCGGCTTCGGGAAGTACCGCCACCGTTACCGTTGAGGTGTGAATTCTCCCCTGCGACTCGGTTTCGGGCACTCTTTGAACCCTGTGAACCCCGCTTTCAAACTTAAACCGCGAGTACGCCCCGTCGCCCTCTATCATAAAGCTGACTTCCTTAAACCCGCCGAGCTGTGTTTCGTTGGCGTTAAGAACCTCAGGTTTAAACCCTTTTGCCTGTGCATACATTGAATACATACGCAGCAATACCCCCGCAAAAAGCGAAGCCTCGTCCCCGCCGGCGCCCGCGCGGATTTCCACTATGACGTTCTTGTCGTCGTTCGGATCCTTGGGGAGAAGCAGAACTTTAAGCCTGCTTTCGCAAAGCTCAATCCTTTCCTGTAAGCGCGATAGCTCCTCCTCCAAAAAATGCCGCATCTCTATATCGTTCGGCTCGCCGAGAAGTGCGCGCACGCCGTCGCGCTCGCACGCGGCGCTTTTATACTCCCTGTAAGCCTCTACGACGGGCGCAAGCTGCTTTAACTCACGAGTCAACGATTTGTATTTATTCTGGTCTGACACGGTTTCGGGCAGACAAAGCTGCCCGTTTACCGTTTCATATCTCTTTTCGACATTCTCAAGCTTTTGCAGCATCGGCGTTACCTCTGATAATCTTTTTAATGTTTTTTTCCGCCTTTGAGCGGGAAATCAAAAACTCGTGCGAGCAGCCCTGACAGGACAGACGAAAATCCATACCCGAGCGCAGTACCGTAAAATAACGGCTCCCGCACGGGTGAGGCTTTTTCATTTCTAAAACATCGCCCACAAGAACTTGCAAAGCCGCTCCTTTCTCCTTTTACGATAAATATTTGATATATTATACCACGCTTTAACATAGATTTAAATAGTAATTTATAAAAAACAAAAGACAGGTGATAACGTGACTAAGTACCGTCCGGAGGGAAAGCTTATAAACACCGAAAACAACGCGTACTATCTCGCAAGCGAGGAAAGGCTGCGCGAAGCGGCGGAGAAAGGCGTTATTCTCGAAGCCCGAGCCATTGTCTGCGACTGCGAGCACAGCCTGCATGTAGACCTCGGCTGTATGCGCGGCATCATTCCGCGCTTTGAATGCGCGCTGGGCATAGAGGAAGGCGTAACGCGCGATATAGCCATTATCTCAAAAGTCAATAAACCGGTATGTTTTTATTTGACTGATTTTACACGCATTAACGGTAAAAAAACCGCTATCCTGAGCCGTAGGGCGGTGCAGGCGGAGTTTGCTCAAAAATGCGGCGAATTTTCCCGAGGCGATATCATTGAAGCCGCTGTTACGCATCTTGAAAGCTTCGGAGCCTTTTGCGATATAGGGTGCGGAATAACCTCGCTGCTGCCTATTGACAGTATATCCGTTTCGCGTATACCCCACCCGAGCGCGCGCCTTTGCGTCGGCGACGATATCAGGGCGATAGTCAAGAGCTTTGACGAAAAAGGCAGAATAACCCTTTCCCACAAGGAGCTTTTGGGAACATGGAGCGAAAACGCCGGTCTGTTTGCCGTCGGCGAAACCGTAAGCGGCATCGTTCGCAGCATTGAGGATTACGGCATCTTTGTCGAGCTGACGCCAAATCTCGCGGGTCTCGCCGAATTTGTTCCGGGCGTCGAGGCGGGCGAAACGGTTTCCGTTTACATAAAGAGTATGATACCCGAAAAAATAAAAATCAAGCTTGTTATTATCGACTCGTTCAAAGAGGATTTTATGATGAAAAAGCTAAATTATTTTTACGAGGGCGACCGTATCGAGTATTTTCGGTATACCCCGCAGAACTGCGACAAGCTGATTGAAACTTTTTTCACTTGAAATTTGCACATATATATAGTAAGGTTATGTAAAAAATTAAGGAATATGAAAATGCGGTACAGACTGATTATGTTAAAACAAGGCAAGCCGCCTATCCCGATTAAAGACTTCACAGTCACGGCGCATACGGGTGCCATGCGCACCGCGCCTAATTCAACCGAGTCGATAGGCGCGGCAATCGAAACGGGCGCGGACATTGCCGAAATGGACGTCACGTTCAGAAATGACGGCACTCCCGTTATAATTCACAGCGGCAAGCCCGGGGACGGCGAGGGCGTTTTATTCGCCGAAGCGCTCAGGGAAGTCAATAAAAGCGATACGCTGCGCTTAAACCTTGACCTAAAAGCCTTTTGGAACACGGCCGACGTACAAAAGGCGCTTATTGACGCCGCCCTTCTTGACAGAGCGTTTTATACGGGCGTTTCTGCCGAAAGGGTAAAAGAGGTCAAAAGCGGCTCGCCTCTCGTCCCCTATTATATCAACGCCTCAATAAAAAAGCATGAGCGCGAAAACGCGGACGCGCTTCACGCTTTGGCTGAAAAAATCCTTGACCTGGGCGGGGTAGGACTGAATATACAGTATACGCAAGCCGGCAAAACAGCCGTCGATATCATGCATGGACACGGTCTTTTGGTTTCGGTGTGGACGGTACGGCGCAAGGCGGATATGAAACGTCTGCTGAATCTCGGCGTTGACAATATCACAACCAAAAACCCAAAAAAACTGCGCGCGCTCCTTTGATTTAAAAGATTTTCCGGCGGCGTAAGAAACGCCGCCGGAATTTTTTTAATAGTAAATTTCCCAGTATTTATATATCTCGTCATTGTTTTCAATAAGCCTGCCGTAAAAATCCTCCAATAAAACAACATTCCTGTAATCTGTCAGATTAAATGATATGAGATTGAAATCTTTATCGAAAACAAGCTTTTTTGGATCGTCATTATAATGTGATTTCGTTCTGATAATGTACGGCATCTCGTGCTTCAGCAAATCTTTTGTCGCTGTATCTCCGTTTTCATACAGCTTTATCAGATAAGGGATTTTTGCGTCCGAAAGCTCAAGTATCGTAAATATATCAATCTCCTTTTCACCCTCGCTGAAATACCGCTCGGTATTATATTTCGCCACCCGGGTATCTATATCCGTATATGAAACGGCACAAAGCGTCAAAGCCGTCAGTATAATGATTATCTTCATATACGGCAGTTTGCGGACATAAAGCTTCAACAGCAGGGTCACAAAAACCGAAAAAATCAGTATCATAAAGCAGGATGTCAGCACCCTCGGGCGCGTGAGTCCGAAACGCTCTATATACATATACATTTTTGAGAAGGACGTCGATATCAGCACAAGCGTAAAGAGCGTCAAAAATGTCAGCAGCCCCTTTGTCAGCCCCTGTATACGGTTTTTGCCTACGCGTTTTTCAAGGATATAAGCCGCAAAGAAAATGCCGAGGTTTATGGCGGCTACGGCGCACATCTCGAAAAAGCCGCGCCTCGCGTACTCGGCGGCAGTATAATCTTGCGGAAGCAGCCCCGCGAACGCGCTGAAAAAATACGCGCTCTGGGAGAAAAGGTACATAGCGTAACAACCGGATAAAATAGTCAGAACCGTATTTATCAGCGTAGCGCTCACTGCGAACGACCTTTCGGTCAGGGCGTTTTCGTCAGTCAGAGCCTCCGCTCCTTTGCCCAGGGCAAAAAGACAGGCGAAAATCAGCGGACTGACTATAACCGCCAATACAGCACTGATAAGCAGCTCCTCTATTTCACCGAAAATTTTACTTACCAGCACTTCAAACGCGGCGTCCGAGCTCATCAGCAGAGGAATTATAACCGCGAGGAACGGGATGGCAATAATACTGCCCGCCGCTATGTAATAAATCTGTTTATAGCTTTTTTTACCGTTTTCCGAAGCGTCCTTCTTTGCACTGCGGAAAAACAGCGTAAAGTGAGTTATCGGATATAAAAACAGCACGTGAACGGCGTCAAAGCACAGCATATAGCTGCCGTCCGAGCATTTGAGCGAATTTGCAAGCCCGCCTAAAAACAGAGCAGTCAATAAAGCTATGGCGGCAAAAGAAACGAATTTTATCAGACCGTCGCTGTAAAGCGTAAACGGCGCCGATAACAGCAGCGCGAATATTCCGCATAAAAGCGAAAAAAGTGAAAGCCGCTTACCCTTCTTAATCAAATAAGCCGCCGCCGTGGCAAGCAGAACAAAATACGAGAGCGAAAAGCCTAAGTTAAAACCTCCGAAAAACGAAAAGCGTATGAATATTAAAGACGCCAAGAATGTAAGCAGCCCGAACGCAAAATCCTTTTTATAAACGGGAAACGTGGACCTCTCCCGTTTTGCGCCATTAAATGTGTAGCTCGGCAGCGCCGGATTTTCCCCGCCGTTTAGTCCGTTACCCATCAGACTCATCCCCCAATTTTACATATTCAAGAATATCGCCGGGCTGGCATTTCAGCTGCTCGCACAGCGCGGCGAGCGTTGAAAAACGAACGGCCTTCGCCTTACCCGTTTTGAGTATCGAAAGATTGGCGCGGGTAATGCCTATTTTCTCGGAAAGCTCGCCGAGGGATATCTTTCTTTTTGCCATCATAACGTCAAGGTTTACATTTATCATTTTCAGCCCCCTTTAATTTATTACCATTATACAATAATAATTTACTGTTTGTCAATACACTTTTATGTTTTTAAAATAATCTTGACAACATCCGCGTCATAATATATAATTCCCCTAACGGCAAGGACCGGGAGAAGTATCAAGTCCCCTGTTTTCAGAGAGCTTTCGGCAGGTGTGAGAAAGCACATGGCTTGTGAAATACACCCGCGAGCCGCGGCGCTGAAAGCTTCGCGCGAGTAGGTTCCGCCGTGTATGCGCGTTAAGCACGACGAGGTTCTCTTTGAGGGAGAGAATAAACTGAGGTGGTACCGCGATAATTCGCCCTCTGCTGTTAATACGGCAGTTTTTTTATTTATTACGGAGATTTGCGAAAAGGAGAAAGTGATTATGAGCGTATTTGACGAACTCAAAGCGAGGGGTCTTATAGCCCAGATGACGGACGAGGAAAAAATTAAGGAGCTGCTCGCCGGTGAAAAAATAAGGTTTTATATCGGCTTTGACCCGACTGCCGACAGCCTTCACGTCGGCAGCTTTATACAGATGATGATTATGGCGCATATGCAAAGAGCGGGGCATGTGCCGATTGTACTGTTCGGCGGCGGTACGGCGATGGTCGGAGACCCGTCGGGTAAAACCGATATGCGGAAAATGCTTGACAGGGAAACGATTGCGCATAATATAGAATGTTTTAAGCGGCAGATGTCGCGCCTGATAGATTTTGACGGCGGCAAGGCTCTGATGGTTGATAACGCCGACTGGCTCGGAAATCTGAATTATATAGATTTCATCCGTGAAATCGGAGTGCATTTTTCGGTGAACCGCATGCTTGCCGCGGAATGTTATAAGCAGCGCCTTGAAACGGGTCTTTCATTCTTTGAGATGAATTATATGATAATGCAAAGCTATGATTTTCTGCATCTGCGCCGCGAGTACGGCTGTGTTATGCAGCTCGGCGGCGACGACCAGTGGAGCAATATCATAGGCGGCGTGGAGCTCAGCCGCAGGGCGGACGGCAAGGAGGTTTACGGTATGACCTTCAATCTTCTGCTCACGAGCGACGGCAAAAAGATGGGCAAGACCGAAAACGGCGCCGTCTGGCTTGACAGGGAGAAAACCTCCCCGTATGAGTTTTACCAGTATTGGAGGAATATTGACGACGCGGACGTCATAAAATGCCTGAAAATGCTCACGTTTATCCCCGTCGGGGAAATTGCGAAATATGAAAAATATGAGGGAAGCGAGTTAAACGGCGTTAAAGAGCTTTTGGCGTTCGAGATAACAAAGCTTATACACGGCGAAAAGGACGCCGAAGAAGCGAAAAACACGGCGAAAGCGCTTTTCTCCGGCGCGTCGGACATCGACTCAATGCCTACGGTATTTATTACTGCCGACGATTTTACACACGGCGGCATAGGCGTCATAGATTTGCTGATAAAAGCGGGGCTTTGCTCTTCAAGAGGAGACGCGAGGCGCGTAATAGAGCAGGGCGGCGTTTGGGTTGACGACGAAAGGGTTGCGGACTTCTCAAAAGCCCTGCCCGTCTCACAGTTTGACAAGGGCTTCGCCGTCGTTAAAAAAGGCAAAAAGCAATTTGTTAAAATATCATTAAACTGATTGGCGTTTGTTTGATTTTTTAGTATCCGTATGATATACTCCGTTTTAAGAAGGTGAAGCAATGCCCATAAAAATTCCCGATAAAATACCGGCGCGCCACGCGCTTGAATTGGAAAATATATTTATAATGACCGAGCGGCGCGCCGCCGCGCAGGACATCCGCCCTCTTCGTATACTAATACTAAATCTGATGCCCACGAAAGCAGAGACGGAAACGCAAATACTGCGCCTGCTTGGCAACTCGCCGTTACAGGTAGAAATCGAGCTGCTCCAAACCGCGACGCATGAGAGCAAGCACACCTCCCGCAAGCATCTTTTAAGCTTTTACAAAACGCTCGGCGATATAAAAGACGAGAGGTTTGACGGGATGATAGTCACCGGCGCGCCCGTCGAGCTGCTTGACTTTGAGCAGGTCGATTACTGGAACGAGCTGACAGAGATATTCGAGTGGGCAACAAAAAACGTCTATTCGACGCTTTATATCTGCTGGGGCGCGCAGGCGGGTCTTTACTACCGTTACGGCATACCTAAGTACGAGCTTCCCGAGAAAATGTTCGGCATTTTTCCGCATAGACCGCTCGACCTGTATCATCCTATTATGAGAGGGCTTGACGATATCTTCTATGTCCCCCATTCACGCCATACGGAAATACGGCGCGAGGATATCGCGAAGGTCAAGGACTTGCAGATCATATCCTACTCCGATATGTCGGGCGTTCATATCGTGTCCGATATGGAGTGCAGAAACTTCTATCTCACCGGTCATTCCGAATATGACGCGGACACGCTCGCGAAAGAGTATTTCCGCGACTTGGATAAGGGGCTTGACATTAAAATACCGTATAACTATTTTCCGGACGACGATATAAAAAGAACGCCCGTCATCACCTGGCGGCAGACAGGCGCGCTTTTGTTCCAAAACTGGCTCAACTATTTCGTTTACCAGCAAACTCCTTATGATTTGAATACGCTGTGAAAGAAGGTGACGCATGGGCAAACTGTACAAACAATATCTGAACTCATATAAAATGAATACTCCCCAGTGGGAGGAATATCTGAAAGCTGCCGGCGATTTGTACAACTCCCCGCAGCTTCAAAGGCTTTCGGGGCTTGAACACCATTATAAAATCGACCGTTTGCAGCATATCAGAAGCGTTGCGTACCTGAGCTTTCTGCTTTCAAAAAAGCTCGGGCTTGACGCAGTGGAAGCCGCGCGGGGCGCGACTTTGCACGACCTTGTATACTACGACTGGCGCGAAAACGACTGGAGCCACCGTCCGCACGGATACCGTCACC
>CAZQXZ010000084.1:0-8915 GCA_964597515.1 uncultured Eubacteriales bacterium
TATCGCTATTATCGAAAGAGCGGAAATTGAGTTTTCAAAGGGCTTTAATGTTCTGAGCGGCGAAACGGGCGCGGGCAAGTCAATAATTCTTGACTCCATCGGCGCGGTTATAGGTTTTAGAACGTCGCGCGAGCTAATAAGAACAGGGGAGACAGAGGCTTCTGTTACCGCTTTATTTTCAGATATTAATGATACCGTTAAAGAAAAGCTGGCATCGTTAGGCTTAGAGGCTGAGGAGGACGGCTCTCTTTTGCTGTCACGCGTAATAGGGCAGGATAAGAACATATGTAAAGTTAACAGCTCGGTTGTTACCGTTTCAACTCTTAGAGAAATCGGTTCAAGCCTTATAAATATACACGGTCAACAGGATAGCAGAGATTTGCTTGACAGCAGTAAACACCTTTTTTACATAGATAAAGTAGCAAATAATGAAAAGCTGCTTTTAGAAATGGAAAACAGGTACAAAGAATATATAAAAACAGAAAAAGAAATACAGGCTCTTACAGTAAGCGATGAAAAAAAAGCAAGGCTTACGGATATGCTTCAATATGAGATAAACGAGCTGTCTTTGGCAAACATAAAAATAGGTGAGCGAGAGCGGCTAAAAAACAGGCGCACCGCTATCACGAACTTTGAAAAACTTGAGCGGCTGATAGGCGACGCTAAAAGGGCTTTAAGCGGCGACGGAGATGTTGGGGCATATGACCTATTAGCTGAGGCGTCAAACGCTTTATTAAAGGCGAGCGAGCTTGACAACTCAATAGAAAGCCTTTCTAACAGCGTTACGGATATTATGTATACACTTCAAAGCGCAGCACAGGAAATAAGAGAAAAGTATGACGAGCTTGACTGTGACACAGACGAGCAAAATGAAATAGAAGAGCGGCTTGACCTGCTTTACCGTTTAGGGCGAAAATACGGTGAGAGGGAGGAGGATATGCTTTCCTACCTTGAAAAAGCAGAGGAAAAATTAGGTTCTTTAATATATTCTGATGAGAAAATAAAAAAGCTAAAAGAACAAAGAGGGAAAGAATTAAAGCTATGTGAGGATATGGCGGAAACGCTTTCACAAAGAAGAAAAAAGGCGGCGGAGGGCTTTGAAAGCGCAGTATCAAAAGAGCTTGTTTTTCTTGATATGCCATATGTAAAATTTAAGACGCATTTTGACAAGACGGAGCTTTCGGTCTTTGGGTTTGACAGTGCCGAGTTTTTAATCTCCGCCAACGTAGGCGAGGAACTAAAGCCCGTTGCAAAAATAGCTTCAGGCGGCGAGCTTTCAAGAATAATGCTAAGCTTCAAAAATGTAATTTCAGATAAAGACGGTACAGATACGCTGATTTTTGACGAGGTTGACCAAGGAATTAGCGGCAGAGCGGCGTTAAAGGTCGGTCAAAAGCTTAAAGAGGTTTCAAAAGACCGCCAGGTCATATGCGTTACACACCTGTCACAGATAGCGGCGTTCGCCGATTTCCATTTCCTGATTGAAAAAAGAACGCACGATAAAAAGACGTTGACAGATGTTACACCGCTTGACCTTGAGGGCAGAAAGCGAGAGCTTGCAAGGATAACGGGCGGCGGAGAAACAACGGATACACAGCTTAAAAACGCCGAAGAATTATTGGAATACGGGAGGAAACATTCATGAAACTCGGAGTTTGCCTGTCGGCAAAAAAGCCGGAGCAAATAGCGGCGGCGAAAGAGGCGGGATTTGATTATGTTGAAATTTCTGTCAGCGGACTAAGCGATATGACGCGGGAGGAAATCGACGCGTTCAAGGGCGCCTTAAACAAAAACAACATTCCGTGCGAGGCGGCGAATTGCTTTATAAAGGGTGAAAATAAACTCGTCGGAGACAATGTGGATTATCAGGCGATTACCGAATACCTTGAGCGCGTCCTGCCCGTCGCAGAGGAAATCGGCATAAAAACAATCGTTTTCGGAAGCGGTGGCGCAAGAAATAGGGAGGACAGCTTTCCCGCGGATAAAGCATATAACCAAGTCGTGTTATTCTTAAAAGAATATGCCGCTCCAAAATGTAAAAATTACGGTATAGAGATTGCTATAGAGCCTTTAATGAGTGAAGCCTCTAAAATGATACATACTGTAAAAGACGGCGTACAGCTTGCAAAGGACAGCGGCTGTGACAATGTTAAAGCGCTTGCGGATATTTTACATATGTACAAAAATGATGACGACTTAGACAATATTTTAAAATATGACAAGCTTATAATTCACTCTCATATTTCAAACCCAATAGGCAGATATTTTCCGCTGAAAGCGGACGAGTATGACTATAAACGCTTTTTGAATAACTTAAAAAAAGTTGGCTGCACACGGTGCTCCATAGAAGCGCATACAGATAACTTTGAATTAGATATAAAGCCGGCATATGAACTACTAAACTCACTAAGATAAAAAGCGGCGCGTTATACGCGCCCTTTTATTTTGAACGAGGCTTTGCAAAAAATGACACTAAAAGTCCCGATAAAACAGCCGCCATAATACCGGCAGCACCTGACGACAGCGGACCTGTGAGAACACCCAAAAGCCCCTCACTACTGACAGCCTCACGTGTTCCCTTAGCTAAAAGTGCGCCAAAGCCCGTAAGCGGCACAGATGCACCGCACCCAGCCCATTTGAGAAAAGGCTCGTACACGCCGGTAGCGCCGAGCGCGACCCCTGCTATTACAAAGCATACGAGGATTTTTCCCGGAGTCATTTTTGTGTAATCTATAAGGAGCTGTCCCACGACGCAAATAAGCCCGCCTATAATGAAGGCTTTCAAAAACATCATATTTATCACCGTCTGTATTGTTTGCGCGGCTTCGTGTTTTTATTCAAAAAATAAAAAATCGGCAGTCTGTCACCGCCGATTTTTTATGTGAAAAATCAGACTCCGGAGAACGAGGAGAAGCCGCCGTCAACGGGTATAATTACGCCCGTAACGAACGCTGAATAGCTGTCGTCCGAGAGGAAAAGCAGTGCGCCTGTAAGGTCAGACGGGACGCCGAACTTTCCGAGCGGCGTATGAGACAGTATCTTTTCAGAGCGAGGGGTTAATGAACCGTCAGGATTATAAAGCAGCGTTTTATTTTGATTTGTGGAGAAAAAGCCGGGAGCAATTGCGTTTACACGAATTCCAACCTCAGAGAAATGCACTGCCATAAACTGTGTAAAGTTTGATACGGCAGCCTTTGCCGCCGAATACGCCGGTATTCTTGTAAGCGGCTTGTACGAGTTCATTGACGATATATTTATTATGGAAGCGTGGCTTTTGCCTATCATATCTTTGGCAAATGCCTGAGTAGTAAGCAGCGTTCCGAGGAAGTTCAAGTTGAACACAAATTCAATTCCCTTGGGGTCAAGGTCAAAAAACGTTTTAACTCCCTCTGCTTTTTCGGCAATATCAGAAAGCTCTAATTTGTCCTTTGTAGTTGTGCCGGAGGGGTGATTTCCGCCCGCACCGTTTATGAGTAAATCACATGTTCCGAGCGTTTCATTTATTATGGTACGAGCTTTAGAAAGGCTTTCAGCGTCAAGCACGTCACACTGTACGGCTAAAGCGGTTTTACCTGTTTTTATTATTTCGTTTGCGGTAAGCTCCGCCGCCTCAAGCTTTAAGTCGAGAACTGCAACCTTCATTCCCACAGCGGCAAGGTCTTTGGCAAACGCGCTGCACAAAACGCCGCCCGCACCCGTAATAACGGCAACCTTATCTTTTAATGACGGATGATTATACATTTTTATTCCTCCTAATTTAAGCCTGCCTCACTAAGGCAGCTATGAAGCGCGTTGGCGGCGGCGTCAAAAGCCTCGCGGTTAGAGCCGTATGTAAAGTCGTCTTTAAGCTTATCAGCCTGACCGCCCTCTTTTTCTAAGCCGGCAAGACCCTTAAACACTTTAAGATGCGGTTCAAGCGTGAGAAAGCGCTCGCCGTCCTTCTTATTGAAGCGGCGAAGCAGCTCTGTGATTTGCCCGTCGCCCTTGCCGGCGGGGCGAACCTGACCGCCCTCGTAAACACAGTCCTTAATATGGAGATAGTCAATATATTCCTCAAGCAAATCGTAAGCCGGCAGAATGTCTACGCCGCTTTGAATAAAGTTTGCGGGGTCAAACACACCGAGCAGCTTGCCCTTAAAATTACGGTATAAATCAAGACATTCGCGCTCGTTCTCGCCGTAAATGCCTTTTTCGTTTTCGTGGCAGCACCATACGCCGTTCTTTAATGAGTAAGAGCACATAATATCAAGTCTTTCAAAAACCTCGTCTGTGTAATCCGCTTTGTTATCGTCCTCATCAACGAAAAAGCTAAACATTCTTATCCTTTTCGTGCCAAGGATATTAGCGACCTCGACGCAGTTTTTGAACGCTTCAAAATGCCCGTCAAAGTCATCTGTTATTTCAATCTTGCCGAAGCGCGAGCCGATAGCCGAAACGCCAATATCATTATCGTCAAGCACCTTTTTAAGAGCTTTGGCTTGCTTCTGCGTGTAATCCGAAATATTGCCATCGTCAAGCCCGCGCGGCTCTATATGAGTAAAATTGTTGGCTTTTAGCGCGTCAATCTGACTTAGTATACCGCCGCCAGCCTCATCCGCGAACGCCGAAAGAAGAAAATCCGCCATATATCACAACTCCTTATAAAATATGTTAAAGCACAAAGCGTACTATGATTTGTATTTTACCATAAGGCAATAAATAAGTAAATAGAAACAAACAGAGAAAGCGCGCCTGAGCAGACTTACTCTGTTTGTTGTATTAAAGGGGATACTAATTTTTAAGGAAACTGTCTAAAAAAATCTCAATAGGCTCATCATTGACAAAAAGCGCCGTACAAACGAACTTTCCGTTAAAAACACTAATTGTTGCGGTTATTTTATAGAGCGGCGGTTGTGCCTTTGGAGCAGAAGGCGGCAGCTTTTCGGCGTCGATTAGATCATAATCGGGTAACATATTATTGCTCAAAAAAAGGTTGAATGAAGCCATATTGTCTTGGATTTTATTTTTTAGCTCCTTATTAATTAAATATTTACCGCCTTTATAGTAATGCTCCGGCAGAATATACTGACCGTCTAACGGTAGCTTTTTTCCCGTTTCATATTTAACGCTTGTTATATCATTTTTATCGGTAACAAAAGAGTAATACACAGTTTCTGTTTCATCTTTGTCGTACCAATAATCTTTAATTATTGCCTCTTTGAATGAAAAGCCAAGATAATTATTGTTCAGATACAAGTACTGAACTTCCATAGTATACCGTGTGCCATTACTCTGTATTTCATCATTTATGTTTTTGCTTACGGAAATAGCGCTAATTGACGCAATAAATTGCAGTGCGATTATAATAAACAATACTGTTTTACGCATTTGTATTCGCCTCCTCGACCTTGTTTTTAGCCGCAAAGTACTTTGACATAAAATAGTTTATAGCTATAAATACAGCGCCGATAATTATGCAAGAGACGCCTTTTGTTACGGTGGTAAAATTGCTGCCGAATATAATTGCGAATGAGATAGAGGTTATACTCAAAAGTCCAAGATTAGAGGTGGAAAGCCTTGCTTTTTTAACGCCTATCAAGAATATTACAAGGTCTAAGGCGATTGTAGAAAACAGCAGGGTAAAAGGACCTTGCAGCAGGAAAACCGTTGACAGTACAGAAAGAAAAACAAAAGCTATTTTCAGCGGATTTTTAACAAAGCTTTTTCTACCGAAAAAGATGCCTAATGACACAAGTATAACACAAACCGCAAAAAGAGGGATTTGTTCAGCGTAATTTTTGATGTTTAAAAGGCTGCTATTATCGCCAAGCGACATTACGGTCTGTACTGTAAATAGCGATACGAGCGATAAAACAGCAGGATAGCGGAAAGGGTAGGGCTGCCTTTCGCCGTTGTCAAAAGCGAAAAGGGCAATCAATATTGAATGAATAAGAATAAATAATGTATTGTCAATATCAACTCCGAAAAGCCCAAGTATTAAAGCTAAATTAAATCCCGCCGCCACAACGCCGAGCCACACCGTAAAGTGAAACCGTACATCCTTTGTCTTATTTATAAGTATTGCTGCATAACCTGCCGCCAAGAATAAAACCAGTGTAATGAGTGTAACCCAACGATTTGAGGTTAGCGAATTATATAAATCGAAATGAGCCCCATAAAAAACCGAAATTAAAACGAAGTACAGCGCAGTAGGGAAAACGGACTCCATAATATAAAAGATAGGGAGGATTAGCGCGGCGCAAATTAGAAAGAGATATTGAAAATAATCAAAAGAATATAAGTTCCAAATAAGCGCTAAGGTTGCGATTAAGCCGGCGCTCCAAACGACAGACGCTCCCTCGCGAAAAGGAATACTTTGATATTTCTTAAAATATACGAATAAAGCCGTAAAAACACCAGCCATAAGCGGCAGGAAGCTAAGCGCAGTTTTTACGGATAAAGAGAAATTGAACCACAGGTCAACAAAAAGAAAAACAAGCCCCACAGCAACGAACACAGAGCCTAACACGGCAAGGATAACAGAAAATATTTTCCTGTCCTTTTTAGGGTCAGCCTCTAAGCCCACGTTTCGTTTTTCTCCGTAAATAAGCTCCTCGATACCAACGCCGAAAAATCCTGAAAGGTTTTCAAGCATTTCTATATCAGGCTGTGTTCTGTTCGTTTCCCAGCTTGAAATCGTCTGTCTTGTTACGCTTATTCTTTCAGCAAGTTCTTCTTGCGTCAGATGTTTTTCAATACGCAACGCTTTAATATTCTTTGAAATTTTCGCCATAAAACCACCTCTCGTGTTTTCTGTTTATGTCTTGCTAAGTCTAATTATACACGGAAATAGAATAAAGTCACGCAACAATGTGTTGATTTATAAAATAAATAAAACATATAAAAAAGTAAGCGGCAATAATCGCAAGTTAATCCCCGACTGAATAAGTCATCGGGCTTTCTTAACGATTATTACCGCTTAAAATATGTCTTAATTAAAAATGACCTGAAATGCTGTGTCTTTATACTTTGCGTCAATTTCTATGAGTATATTCCATTCTGCCATATCATCTGTTCCTATCTCTGGAATAAGTCTGTCAATACTTATAATCCCGCTTTCAGTCACGCTATTAATTCTGTGCCGAGTAGAGCCGCTGCCTTCTTCTAAAATAATAACTATAAGGCAAGAGCTTTCAAAAAAGCTTTCATTATACTTCTCAACAGCATCTTTAAAACCAATTGTAGAGTCAGAGGCAGGGTATTTCCTGCTTCTAAAATCGTATTTATCCTTATATATATCATAATATGAGGAAAGCTCATCGCTTGATTTTATTACAGTGATAATAGGGTATTTAGTGCCGTCGTGATACCCGTCTGTACGGATATACTGTGCCTTAAAAGGAATATCAGCGTCATTCGGCTTAGCTTTACAGCTAACAAATATAACGGTATAAAGAACAAAAAACAAAAGCGCTAAAACAAAAGGACTTTTCCTTAAATTTTTAATAGTCTTCATAATTATAAAGCCCTCCTTTAAAGCTTCTGTCTATTAGACGGTTTATAGGGGGATTTTGTTTCATCAGTTAATCCAAAGATAAAATAAAGGCTGTAACAGAACGCATTATTATACTTTATGTTGACAAACTATAATAATGTAGTTATAATGCAACTGGAATTAACCTTTTACAAAAAAAGGAGGCTATATTATGAACAGAGCCGGAAGACTTAAAAAAAATCTATCAGGTGAAGCTGAGTACAAATCATTTCTGCCATCACCGCTTCCGCCTAACCCCCCTGTAGAGCTTGATAATGAAATGGTTGAGCTATTGGTAAAGGCAAATAAACAGCTTGCCCTCCTTACGGGCATTGCAGCCCGAATTCCAAATGTAAACTTATTTATATCAATGTATGTCCGCAAGGAAGCGTTAATGTCGTCACAAATTGAGGGAACACAGACCACATTAGAGGATGTGCTTGACCCTCAAATTCAAGAAAATGTCAACCGCAATGTTGCTGATGTCATTAGCTATATTAAAGCAACAGAGTATGCGGTTAGCAGATTAAATGAATTGCCGCTTTGTAACCGGCTTATTAAGGAAACACATAAAATATTGATGGCAAATACACGCGGTCAGGAGAAAAATCCGGGTGAGTTCCGCCGTTCCCAAAATTGGATTGGCGGTAAAGGCGGCACCTTGAAAAACGCAAGGTTTATTCCTCCGTCGCCGGAAGATATGGCAGAAGCGATGTCTGACCTTGAGAAATATATCAACAACGATACAGAGCTTGATGTTTTAGTTCATGCCGCCTTAATTCACTATCAATTTGAAACTGTACACCCGTTTTTAGACGGTAACGGGCGAATTGGAAGACTGCTCATAACCTTATATCTTATGGATAAAGGCGTGCTGACTACTCCGGCGTTATATATCTCATATTTTCTGAAAAAAAACCGTATTGAATATTATGACCGCTTGAGCGAGGTGCGTAGGAACGGAAATTATGAGCAGTGGATTAAGTTTTTCTTGCAGGCTATTTACGAATCCTCTGAAGATGCAACAAATACTATTTATAAGCTAATTGCTCTTCATAATAAAAATATAACTATTATCAGTGATATGGGACGCGCCTCTAAAACAGCGCTATATCTATTTGCTTATCTTGAGGAAAACCCTATTATAGAAATTCGAAAGACGGCAGCCGCTCTTAATACCACATTTAAAACGGTTGCCGAGTCTGTAAAAAGACTTTGTGAAATAGGTATCTTAACGCAGTTCTCCGGTAAACAGAGAAACAGAACATTTTCCTATACCGCATATCTTGACATCCTGCGCGAAGGAACTGAATAAAAACATTTAGTGAAATATCTCGCATACGCTCGATATGAAATAATTGCCTTGCGGCAATTGTGAAATCGTTCGCTATGCTCACGGTGA
>CAZQXZ010000085.1:0-8841 GCA_964597515.1 uncultured Eubacteriales bacterium
AATGCGATTTAACGCTTGACAGTTACTTTGCCGACATAATTAAAGATGAGCTTAACATAAAATCTGTTGAATTTACAAATGAGGTTGACAATCTTGTGTCTTACAGCTTTAAACCTCAGCTAAAAACCGCGGGCCCTAAATTCGGAAAGCTGTTGGGCGGCATACGCGCGGCTCTCAGTGAATTAAACGGCGACCTCGCTAAAAAGGAGCTTGACGAAAACGGCTCCCTGAAACTGCAAATCGGCGCGCAGCCTATTGTCCTTTGCGCTGAGGATTTACTAATAGACACCGTTCAAAAGGAGGGCTTTTTCGCCGTTTCGGACGGCGGCGTCGCCGTCGTGCTCGATACCGCTCTTACGGACGCTCTTATTGAGGAGGGCTTCGTCAGAGAGCTTATCTCCAAAATTCAAACCATGCGCAAGGAAGCGGATTTCAATGTTATGGACAGGATAAACGTCAGCTTTACAGACAACGCCGTCCTGAAAAATATTTTCGAGCGCAACCGCGCTGAAATAAGCTCGGACGTTTTAGCCGACGCTCTTACGTGCAAAACGCCCTCGGGTTACGTCAAGGCTTGGGACGTCAATGGTGAAAAAATCACCATTGGCGTGGAAAGGGTATAAATAATAACAATATAGCCTGTTTTGCTGTTATGTATTTTGTACATAACAGCAATTCTTTGTTATTTTTGTAACAATATATTGACAAATCAGAGCGATATGTAGTATAACTTTGTTAAATAATTAAACAAAACTTGAAAGGAGAATAAACAATGAGAGACGTATTCAACTTTTCCGCGGGTCCCTCGATGCTTCCCGAGGAGGTACTGAAAACAGCCGCCGCCGAAATGCTCGACTATCAAGGCTCACAGCAGTCCGTTATGGAGATGTCGCACCGCTCAAAGCTTTTTGAGGGAATTATTAAGGACGCCGAAGCCCTCTTACGCGAGCTGATGAACATTCCTGACAACTATAAGGTACTCTTTTTGCAGGGCGGAGCCTCCGCGCAGTTTTCGGCTATTCCGCTTAACTTTATGAACGGTTCGGGCAAAGCCGATTTTATCATTACAGGTCAATGGGCGAAGAAGGCGTATGAGGAAGCGCAGAAATACGGAAACGCGAGAGCCGTCGCCTCATCCAAGGATAAAACGTTCTCATATATTCCGAAAACCAAGCGCGAGGATTTTGACAAGGACGCCGATTACGTCTATATTTGTTTGAACAACACGATTTACGGCACGCTTTACAAGACGCTGCCCGATACCGGCGACATTCCGCTTATAGCCGACATTTCTTCCTGTTTCCTTTCGGAGCCGCTTGACGTATCCAAATTCGCCATGGTTTTCGGCGGGGCGCAGAAAAACGTCGCTCCCGCGGGACTTGTTATCGCGATTATACGCGAAGATATGCTCGGCACGGCGCGCGATATAACGCCCACAATGCTCAATTATCAGATTATGGCGGAAAACAATTCGCTTTACAACACTCCCCCCTGCTATACGATTTACATCTGCAAGCTTGTGCTTGACTGGATTAAGTCAATCGGCGGACTTTCTGCTATGAAAGAAAAGAACGAGAAGAAAGCGAAGCTGCTATACGATTTTCTTGACGACAGCAAAGTGTTCAAGGGTACCGTCGTTCCCGAGGACCGTTCGCTTATGAACGTTCCGTTTATAACCGGAAACGATGAGCTTGACGATAAATTTGTCAAAGCGGCGACGGCGGCAGGATTTGTAAACCTTAAAGGACACCGTTCCGTAGGCGGTATGAGGGCGTCTATTTATAACGCGATGCCTTACGAGGGCGTAGAGAAGCTCGTTGAGTTTATGAAAAACTTTGAAAAAGATAATTCGAAGGAGTAAGACAATGTATAATATATTAACGCTCAATAAAATATCAAAAAACGGGCTTTCGAGATTTAACAACGGTAATTTTACAGTCGGCGAAAACCTTGAAAATCCCGAGGGAATAATCGTCCGTTCGGCGGCTATGCACGATATGGAGCTTCCCGAGAACCTTCTTGCCGTAGCAAGGGCGGGCGCGGGCGTGAACAATATTCCGATAGATAAATGCACGGACAACGGAATAGTCGTTTTCAACACGCCGGGGGCAAACGCCAACGCCGTCAAGGAGCTTGTCCTGTGCGCGCTGCTTTTAAGCTCGCGTAAAATAACTCCCGCTATCGACTGGTGCAAAACCCTTAAAGGTCAGGGCGCCCAGGTAGGCGCTCTCGTTGAAAAGGGAAAAAGCGCGTTCGTGGGACCCGAGATATACGGAAAAACTCTCGGAGTAGTGGGATTGGGCGCTATCGGCGTACTCGTCGCCAACGCCGCGCACGCGCTGGGCATGGTTGTTCTCGGCTACGACCCGTTCCTCTCTGTCGAGGCGGCGTGGAATTTATCGCACTCGATTAAGCATATCAATAATCTTGACGAGCTGATTGAAAAATCCGATTATATCTCGCTTCACCTTCCGCTTAACGGCGATACGAAAAATATGATTAACGCAAGCAGCATCGCCAAGATGAAAAACGGAGTCAGGATAATGAACTTCGCAAGAGGCGAGCTTGTCAACAGCGAGGACCTCCTTGCGGCTATGAAGAGCGGTAAAATAACGGCTTACGCCACAGATTTCCCGGATGATTTATTGATAAATGAGAGCGGCGTCATCGCCATACCCCACTTAGGCGCCTCCACGCCGGAATCGGAGGAAAACTGCGCCTCTATGGCTTCTCTGCAGCTTGCGGATTTTTTAGAAAGCGGCAATATCACAAATTCCGTCAATTTCCCCAATGTCGAGCTTCCGAAAGCCGCGGGCGCGAGGATAGCCATAATCCACGACAATATACCGAATATGATAAACAAGATGACGGCGGCGTTCTCGGCAGAGAACATCAATATCGAAAACCTCGTAAATAAATCAAAGGGCAATATCGCGTATACGCTCATTGATACTGAAAACGTCATATCCGAAAGCATCGTAGATGTTATAAAGAAAATCGAATTCGTAAAAAAAGTCAGAGTAATCAAATAAACAAGCGGCAATTAAAAACCGTGCCTTCTGCTTTTCAAAAGCGAAAGACACGGTTTTTTATTCCTGTTCTTATTTCTCGGTCAGCAGCTTGTTCAGCTCGTCCCTGAATGTATTGATATCCTTGAACTGCCGGTAGACGGAGGCAAAGCGCACATAGGCAACCTCGTCTATACCTTTGAGCTTTTTCATTACAAGCTCGCCTATTCTGGTGGAGTTAACCTCCCTGTCAAGCGAGTTTTGAAGCTCTGTTTCGATTTCGTCAATAGCCTTTTCAATCGTGTCTATCGAAACCTGACGCTTTTCGCACGCCCTGAGCATACCGCCGAGAATTTTATCTCTGTCAAATACCTCTCTGGACTTATCCTTCTTGACTACCACGATAGGCACCGTTTCAATTATTTCGTATGTCGTAAATCTTTTGCCGCAGCTTATACACTCTCTGCGGCGGCGGATACGCTCGCCCTCGTCTGTGGGACGGGAATCTATTACCTTGCTCTCCTCATAACCGCAAAACGGACATTTCATAGAACCGGCACCTTTCAAAGTGTATTATTTCCAAATTATACTATTTTAATAGTAACATTATTTCGAAGTGTTTTCAAGCCTTTTTTCATAAAGGTTTTGCAGCTTATCGCGGGAAGTGAAAATTTCGTCCTCGCTTTCATAGCTTAAACTGTACAGCTCTACCGTGTAGTCGCCGTTATACCCTGTTTTGTCCAATTGATTAAACAGGAGTTTGAAATCAAACACGCCCGAAAGCGGAGGAATACAGTCCCGCCGGGCGCTGTGGTCGCTCAGGTGGACATGCGCTATTCTCCCTCCCGCCGCCGAGATAAACTCGTCCGGCAAAAATCCGGCGCGAAGCGACTGCTTAACGTCAAGAACCATATAAAACAGCTCCCCGAGCGCTTTATTCATATCAACCATAAAATCGGGGCTTTCGGACAGGTAGTGAACAACGTTTTCCTGCGCCGTTTTTACGCCGAACGTTTCTCCCAATGAGGCAAGCTCGCCGAAACGCTCAAAATATTCCTCCTGTGAAATGGAAAGCGAATACTTGCCGCCGTGTATCACGAGTACCTTTGCTCCGAGAGCATTCATCGCCTCATAATAACGCTTGTAAAGCTCAAGAGAGTCGCGAAATCTGCGCGTATAGGAGCTGAAAAGCGAATAAGACTCCGCAAAGGAAGCAAACGGATGCAATGACGTAACACATGTGCCGCAGTCCTTCAACAGCGCGGATATTTCTCTTATATAGCCGTCCTCAAGCTCGGACGCGGTGTTTAAGAATATCTCGCAGCTCTTAACGTTTCTCCCGCAAATTTTTTGCAACGATTTCTCCGTTTCAAGCGGATAGAAACAGGCGGTGGATACGCCTATTCTTCCCGACATACCGTCTCCTTTCCGTCGCCGCCCCTTAGTTATCATTATTTTCCATTGATTAAAATGTTTTGAAAATATATAATTAACACAGAGGCTACGAACACAGACTTAGAATTAAAACCACGAACCGCAATTCTAATATCTAATATCTAATATCTAATATCTAATTCGGGGTGTATGTTAATGAATGATTTGATTAAAAAAGTACGGGAACATTATAAGACCTTAACCCCTCTTTCGTCAACACTAATTAAATTTTACATACCGATATTAGCGGTTCTTACCGCGGCGGCAACCATATCGGGGTTGTCATACCTTTTTACAAGCTCCGATATCCTTTACAACCTTGTGCTCGACTGCGCGCAAGCTTTGAAAAGCACTGCGGGACTTGCGCTTTTTTCCTTTATAATAGCGCGTGCCGTTAAGTAAAACCGTCACACAAAAAAACCTGCCTTGCGGCAGGCTTTTTTCATTTAATCAATATTTAAAATCGTAGTATTTACAGTTGTTTTCAAGCCTCGCCGTACCGTTAAGCGTATAAATCTTGGCGACTCTTGCGTTTGCTTTAATCGGGACATTTGCATTATGCTCAAGAGAAATAAACTTACCGTCCTTTGTTATTTTAGCGGTGATTTTATAAGCGCTGTATGTTATATCAAAGGTATAGCTTTTATCTACGAGAGGAGCACCAAGAAGAGTCAACCCGTCAATCTCTTCGCGTATACCCTCTTCATAAAGAACAGAGTTTGTTATCTGACCAAGGAAGTTGCTTGTTTTCTTGGGGTTTATTTCATCAACCATTATTATTGTTATGTTATAATTGCCTCCGGACTCCGTGCAGGTCGCGCTGGCAATCTTGCTAAGGTCGGTAAGCGTACACGGCGGGAAACGTCTCTTGGCGTCATCCGAGCCCTTTTCGCTTATCTCCTCTTTCGCGGCGTCTTCTTTCGTCATAAACCGGTCGATAAACGGATTGAGAATGGTGCCGAGCGTGCCGATATCAAGCTCCGGAAGAGACTGCCACTCCTTTTTCGTATAACCCGCGGCGGCGTTCAGCTTAATCTTATTTACAGCCGTTCTGTATATTTCCAGTACCTGCGCCTTTGACATTGACGGGCTTGCCGCTGTTGTGGCGGTATTTCCCGAGCCTGTGCCCGAGCTTGTGACAGCGGGCTGTGTAGCCGCCTGAGTGGCGTCAACAGACGTCACGTTTGTATTCCCGCCGCTCTGCTGTTCAGTGTTGCTGTTTTGAGTTTCGCCGCTGCTCCGGCTGACGTCGGAATTGGCGGCCGTGCTGCTCTCAGGCACGGTGCCGGCACCCATTTTCGCTTTGCGAATAGACGAAATCGCGGTAATGGACACAATATTACTTGTCACGACCGTAATCACGAGCGCGACGGCGAGAACGATAACAATAACCTTAAACCAACTATCCTTCATTGGTATAATGCCCCCTTCAAATATAAAATCATTTACCCAAAAAGTGCCGCTAAAAATTTTGATTGGATATTCACTATTAAATATTACAATACTGCACAGAATAAGTCAATAGTTTCAGCGCTATTTATATCTAACATATAAAGCCGGATAACAGAGACTTTTACGGCAATTTTTTATTAATAAGAATTTTACCGCTAAACATTTGTATTCATTACCCCCAGTGCGGGAGCTTTGTATCTTTATTTGATAAAATGATGTCGCCGTCTTTTATCGAAATGTCAAACAGATATGTTTCAGGATTTTCGTCCAGTGTAACGCCTTGCACCTTTATTTTGCCATTTTGCTCTGCAAAGCTAAGCTCTAAAGGCTCGGAGTTAAAAATATTGAAGTATTCTATCCCGCCGTCTTTTAAAATTGAAAGTGAGAATGTAAATAATCCCGATGTCGGTCCGTAATTGAGTATACAAGTTTCTTCAATACCGTCTTTATCTATATCGGCGGTGATTTTATCAATATACGCTTTCGCCCCCTGCAGCTTGAAAACCGCGCCGTCAGGAACAGAAGGCGTAGGCTCTGAACTCTCAGTATATCTGTAGCTTGGTACCTTTGAGGATTTAGACGCTACAAATATTAAATCTTCTCCGCTTTTTTTGAAGGTAAAGGTTTCATCACCGTTACTATCCTTCATAATAATATAATCATTATTTTCCTCATAAGTGCCGCCGGGGTAAAAGCTGCCGCTAAGTATTGATACAGTAAATGTACATTCCCCTGTCTTTGGTATCAATGTAAAAAAAGCTGAGTCTGTTTCCGTTAAATATATATAGCTGTATACGGTGTTACTAATTTTTTTCATCTGCTCCTTATCAGCTTCACCTTTATTTAATTTTGCAAATTCATAAATATATGCTTCTTCAAATAATTCAAAGTTTACTATATCGGCAAAAAACAGGTCATTATTATTCATAATGATTATACAGCTCATATGCCGTAGTGCAGAGTCTTCTGACTTTAACGCCGTATATACTTCTTTTATTCCAACGAGGTTATAATAAGAGGGAATATACTTTTTGATAAGTGGTTTAAAGTCTTGTGGATTAGAGCGTTTTTCGAGCTTTCCTTTGCTTACAAATTCGCCTCCCTCTCCGTTATTTAGATAGAGATAAAATTCGTCGTCAACCACATATCGAAATTCTTTTTGCTCTTTGTTTGCCCTTTCTGCTCCGATAACCTCTGAATAATAGTATTTATTAATTAAATAGACTTTGCCTTTAATTTTTGTTTCTTTATTAATGGGGTTTGTGAGCAGGCATACCGCCGTAATAACACAAGCTAAAACTGCTAAAACGCTTATCCAAAATGCAGGTTTTTTATAGTTTAACACGCCTTTCACCCTTTCTTTTATTCCTGTTTCAGAAAAAGCCACAGGACATGCTGAAATCATTTTACGAGGCACACTAAAATTAATAAGCGCATTTGCATATGGTCTTTTTATTTCTGTGCCAAGCTCCTTTATAACCTTTTCATCACAGGCAAGCTCTATATCGTTACACAATAATATATACGAAATCCATAAAACCGGATTAAACCAATAAATAGAAAGAAGTAAAAAGCCGAGCGGTTTCCATAAATAGTCTTTTCTCTTGAGGTGTGCTTTTTCGTGGGAAATAACATAGTGCATATCTATTTCGTTCATAGCAGACGGCAGAAAAATACGGGGGCGAAAAAGCCCAAGAATAAACGGCGTAGAAACACTATCGCATATCCATATATTGTCCTTGAGAAAAGCTGCTTCCTTAACTCTTTTATTAATTCTAATAAAGCTAATGAGTGCATAAGACAACATACATAGTATACCGATTAACCATATAACAGATGCTATTAGGGTTATATTAAGTGAAGTGCTAACTAAAGTATTTGAGGGAGTTGTTTCTGAAACATTTGGACTTGCACCTTGAACTAAGGAGGGCAGAATATTGCTTATAATCGGATTTTCTGCTGTAAAACTATTTTGTGATATTGGCTCTGTAAATGGGATAAGGCTAAAAACACTAACTAATGAAAACGGAAAAACCAATCTTATTGCTACAAATCCCCATAGTACTCCCATAGCCCACTTAGGAGATTTTTTTAGAAGCAAGCGTAACATTATAACAGCAATAGCGATAAAGCTTGCCGTTATGCTCATATTTAGAAATTTTATAAATATCGCTTCCATCAGCTTTCCTCCTCATATTCATCCGCTATGCGGCGAAGATGCGCCACTTCCTCTGGTGTTAAATTTTTTCGTGCTGTAAACGCGGTAAGAAATGCCGGCAGAGAGCCGTCAAAGGTTTCGTCTATGAATTTTTCGCTTTGTGCAGCATAAAATTCACCGCGCGATATTAACGATGTGACCGTTCCTTTTTCATTTTGAAAAATACCTTTGTCGCACAGCCTTTTTAACACGGTAAAGGAAGTACTTTTTTTCCACCTCAAAAGCTCCCCGCTTCGTCTTGCAAGCTCAGTTGAAGAAAGCGGCTCATTGTTCCATATTATATCTGCAAACCGTGATTCAATAACACCCATAGTAACATCAGTAATTGGTATTACCCCCTTAATAGTTTTAGGTCTACATCTTGTAGTCTTAATTCATTCTACATAATGTAAACCTATTTGTCAAGTATTTATTAAATTATTTTTTGTGAAACAAAAAAATAATCGAATAAATTTTAAGGCACCCTCGGTAAGTGAAGGTGCCTTAATCACTATAAGCTCAACCGCTTTTAATACTATTTAATAAACAAAATTCGTGTAATTAATTGTTGTATTAGCGGTGCCTGTTCCACTAATTCCAAGTGCGGAAACCTTAATGGTGACATTTGCCTCCCAGTCATATGAATACTTTAATGAAACTATTTTTCCATCTTTAATAGTGCCTTCAACAACTATTACATTATAAGAAACGCTGCTCTTACCTTCATCAAGGGTAGCAGGAACATCATTT
>CAZQXZ010000086.1:0-8840 GCA_964597515.1 uncultured Eubacteriales bacterium
GCTTTCGTCACCGCCGAATTTGGTCGCAACGCCGTTTTGTTTAATATAAACGCTCTTATTTCCTGCGCTATAATTTATAATTAAAAACAGCAGGAAAATAGGAGGAATTTTAATATGATTTATGGGTACATACGAGTCAGCAGCGACAAGCAAACAGTTGAAAATCAACGGTTTGAAATTGAAAACTTCGTTTCAGCAAACAACATCACCATTGACGGTTGGATCGAAGAAACCATCAGCGGAACAAAAAATTATGACAAACGCAAATTAGGAAAACTACTTGGAAAGGTAACGGATGGCGATCTTATAATTTGCGCTGAATTATCAAGACTCGGACGCACGCTCTTTATGATTATGGATATTTTAAATATTTGTATGAATAAAAATTGTCGGGTTTGGACAATCAAAGATAATTATAGGCTTGGCGACGATATTCAAAGCAAGGTTTTAGCTTTCGCATTTGCTTTATCGGCTGAAATAGAGCGCAACTTAATCAGCCAAAGAACCAAAGAAGCATTAGCGCGCAAACGGGCTGAAGGTGTTGTGTTAGGAAGACCGGTAGGAAGCAAGTCTGCAAAGGTAAAGTTGTCCGGCAAAGAAGATTTCATACAAGATTTGCTGGCACATAACGTGCCAAAAACGCAAATAGCTAAAATTTTAAAAGTCAACCGTATGACGGTAGATACTTTCATAAAAAGAGAGAATTTAAGCGTATAATGATTTGTTCGGCATGTATATACCCGTATATATGTAATTTAAAATAAAAACCTTTTACAGTTTTTGATAATTGAAGTGAAAAATCTGAATATGCTATAAGCACCTGCCGGAATTTGTGATTTCATCAGTTGAGACTGAAGGCGGAGGTCATGAATAATGGTGCGTCAAGCCAAAAAGTAATTTCCTCTTGCTTCGCGTGCAAAAATTAAACGTCATTTACAGTAGATTAACAAGGGCATAACGGTATTATTGTCGACTGTACTCTACAATAATATAAATAAGGCTTGTATTATCGAGTATAATGTGATATAATTTTGGGGTAAAGGGGTAGATGATTATGATTAAACGCGACTTATATCTGAATCAAATCCGTCCGTTTATCGGCAAGGATGTTGTTAAAGTCATAACAGGACTGCGCCGCAGCGGGAAGTCGGTTTTGTTAGGGCTTATCTGCGATGAGATAAACAAGCCCGAACACAGCATTTACCTAAACTTTGAGAGCAAGAAGAACGCTGAATTTAAAAATAATGATATCTTGTACAATTATGTCTTAAATAAGGTTGCGGGCAGTAAAGATAAATGGTATTTGTTTTTTGACGAAATTCAAGAGGTGGACAACTGGGAAGAAGCGGTCAATTCATTCCGTGTTGATTTTGATGCCGACATCTATATCACAGGCTCAAACGCTAAACTGCTGTCGGGTGAACTTGCAACATTGATTTCAGGCAGATATGTTCAATTTGTTATATATCCTCTGTCGTTCAAGGAGTTTTTAGAACTAAACGAGGATAAAACTTTTGATGACTACTTAAAAAACGGCGGGATGCCCTTTATCAATAATATCATCGGCGATGAAAACGCGATAGCCCTCTATCTCGAAGATGTCTATAACTCGGTTGTTCTGAAAGATGTGGTCAAGCGCAATAATATTCGTGATGTTGATTTGCTCGAACGCCTTATCACCTATGTGCTTGCCAATGTGGGAACGACCTTTTCAGCTACTTCAATTGCAAAGTATTTCAAAAACGAGCGTCGAAAGGTCAGCACCGACACCATTCTCAACTATCTCAAATATTGTGAAGAGGCGTATCTGTTCTATCGACTCAAACGACAGAATATTCAAGGAAAAGAGTTGCTTGATGTTGCAGAAAAGTATTTCGTCGTTGACCACGGTCTGCGAGAAGCCGTTTACGGCGACAATATGAAAGACATTGAAAAGATTTTAGAAAACCTTGTTTGCCTTGAGCTGCTTCGCAGAGGATATGTTGTCACAGTCGGAACGCTCGGCGGTAAAGAAGTGGATTTTATCGGGGTGAAAAACAAAGAAACAATCTATGTTCAAGTTGCCTATGTGATGCCAAGCAAATCCACACAGGAACGGGAGTTTGGAAATCTTAAAAAAATTGAAGACAACTTTCCGAAATTTGTGGTTACAATGGATGCTGTTGATATGAGTCAAGACGGTATAAAGCACTTTCACATCAAAGACTTTTTAATGTCGGAGATATACTAACTGCGTTCTTGCTAATCCCTTGCTAATATGACATTCAAAAACAGCCTGAATTCACCCGATTTCAGCGGTGACAATTTTGGGAACAAATCGCCTGAAAACGCAGCGGCATTAACCCAAACGCCGCGATAATCTTGATATTATTTTACTTTTATTGTATACTGTAAATAGTTGGCTGCCGGTGTTTATTCGGAAACAAGTTTCTGAAAGCGATTGCTTTTTCCGAATATTTTACAGGCCCTCCGGCAGCAGCCGAACATAAAACAAGGAGGAACAAATATGCCGCATATCGTTATAAAAACCATCAGCGGACCAAGCAGCGAGCAGCTTCGGGAGGCTGCCAAGCAGATAGCCGAGGTTGTAAACAAAACCATGGGCAAGCCGGAAAAATATATTTCCGTCTCGGTGGAGGAGTATTCCTTTGGAGAGTGGGAAGGCGTTTACAACGAATTTATCAAGGATAAGGAAAACGTTATTTTGAAGCCGGGATATTAAGCATCGGAGAGCCATCCGAACCCGTTTTAAATTCACGCAGCGTGCCTGATTACTGCGTTTTGCTCAATCGCAATGCGTCAGCATTACTCAATCGCAAAGCCTTGTACTCAAACACGCTGCGTAAATTTAAAATTTGCAACCTCTGCAACGGATTTTTGTTCTTTTTCAAGGCGGAGGATGCAGTAATACTGTCGTATTGCAAAGACGACAACGCAGAAAAAGGGCAAAAACACTAAGCAGAGGCGGGTTTGGATGGCTTTCCGGTGCTTATAAAAACCCGAAAACATTTCAGTAGAGAAAAATAACGCTTCTGACGGGCGGTCATATAAAACACGCCCACTTTCAGAGAGACGCCGACCTTTGCCGATTTTTGGCGGCAGAGCATTAAAAAGATATAAAGGAGACGCATGATGTACGATAAAGCGGTAAAAACGCCCGTCCGGGGCGGGGGAGTAGGCTGGTATTCTATCGGCAACGAGGAGCTTGAAATAGTTACAGAGCTTATAAAAGAGCCGCAAAAGCTTTGGCGCTACCGCAAGGACAGCTATTCGGGCAGGTTTGAAAGTCTTGCGTGCGAGCTTACGAAGGCGAAGTACGCGCTTTTCGTAAATTCCGGCACATCCGCCCTTGCGTGCTGTCTTTCGGGATTAGGAGTAGGACCGGGGGATGAGGTTATAGTATCCGCCTATACATATATCGCAACGGCGTCTGCGTGTATTGAGGTTGGCGCGGTACCCGTCGTCTGTGAGATAGACAATTCGTTAGGGCTTTCACCCGAGGACCTTGAAAATAGGATAACAAAGCACACAAAGGCAGTTATAGTCACGCATATGCAAGGCGTGCCGGCAAGGCTTAAAGAAATACGGGCGATAACGAAGAGACGCGGTCTGTTTCTTATAGAGGACTGCTGCCAAGCGGTGGGAGCAAGATACGACGGGCAGCATTGCGGTGTAAATTCCGATGCTTTTGCGTGGAGCCTTAATTATTATAAGAATATCACATGCGGCGAGGGCGGTGTTTTCTTCACGAACTCAAAGGATGTTTTTACAAAAGGATACTTGCAGTCTGACCCTGCGGGAGCTATGTGGGGTAATGATTTTGACGGCGGCAGCGTTTTGTGTTTTACGAGGAGCGGGTATAGGGCAAGCGAGCTTTGCGGCGGCGTCGCCTATGCTCAGATACAAAAACTTGAAGGTATTTTAGAAAAGACGAGAGCGCTCAAAAAAGAGCTTTTAGAAAGTCTTTCTGGGGAATTTAAGCATTTTACACTACAACATATAGACGATAAAGAGGGCGACTGCGGAATTTCCTTTACGATGATAGCAAACAGTAAAAAAGAGTGTGAGCTTTTAACACAAAGTCTTAATAAAGAGGGGCTTTCAGTAGGCTCTGCATATAGTCCCGACGGCTTTCCGGATAGGCATATCTTCACCTTTTGGGAAGGAATTATAAACAAAAAAGGCGCTACGGATAAAAACTATCCGTGGGGCGACCCGTCGTACAAAGGCGATGTCCGCTACACAAAGGAGAGCTGCCCGCAAACGCTTGATATATTAAGCAGAAGTCTTAGAATAAGTATTCATCTCGGTATGACACCGCAAAATATGCGCGAGTTTGGCGAGGCTATAAATAAGGCGGACAAAAGCTTTTAACGAATAAATTCAGAAAGAGGGCGGGCTGTGAAGAAATACGATTTTTTTGACGGGCTGTTCACATTAGGCGACCCGTATATGTCAAAGGGGTTGACCCCGAAAGAGGCGTTTGAACAGTTAAAGGGAGCTGGCATAAAAAACGCCGTCATAATGACAGAGGAGCTTGCGTACCGTTCGCCCGATACGGCGCTTTTGAATATGGATAAGGTTTTAGAAAGCTATGAGGGTTTTTACGGTCTTTACCCGATGCTGCCTGACTGCACAAACGACCTTCCGCCTGTATCAGAGGCGGCGGTATCTCCGGCGTTTTCAAGGTATGCCGGCTTTATTTTACAGCCTGACGTATACAATATTCCAAGGCATCCTCTTTTCCTTAAAGAATATTTTGAGGTCGCCTCGGAGCGCAAAATCCCCGTCTGGTTTAACGCGGCGTCGGATAGGGACTATATTTATATAGCCGATGTTTTGCAAGCCTATCCGACGCTCTGTGTTGTTTTATATTTTGATGATGAATGGCCTAACACGCGTAAGGTCTATCCTTTATTAAAAGAATTCAAAAATACACACCTTTTAACATGCAATATGATATGGATGGGCGCTTATGAGGATTTTTATGAAAAATTCGGCGCAGAGAGGCTGATTTTTGCCACGAGAGCGCCCAAAAAGTATATCGGCGCCGCAATGCTTGACCTTTTGGCTGCCGATATACCCGAAACGGCAAAAGAAATGATAGCCGGAGGAAACTTAAAAAGGTTGATAGGAGGGGCTGTTCGTGAATAATTTCACTTCCCCTCTTGCCCGCGACTTCTTTGAAAAGGGTTTTTCGGACGATTGCCCGATAATGGATATGCACGCCCATATGTTCAATTATGCGGGCGGGAGAATGATTGCCGACACACCGAAAAAAGTACTCCCGTATATGCGGCGCGCTAATGTGCGTTTAGCGGTTTTTGCAAGCCACCGAACCTTAATGGACGGGTTTTGCGCGGATTATGACCTAAGCGTATGGCAAAGCTATCCTAAAAATTTCAGGCTCTATTATCCGGTGCTGAGCAAAAAAACAGACCCCGCGCGCGATTTGCGTATAGTTGACGAAAACCCCGCGTATATTGGTTTCAAATTTCTTTGCGATTATTACCGCGTTCCTCTTTCGGACGAGAGGCATCAGCCGTACTTTGAGTACGCAAACGCTAAAAAAATGCCGATACTTTGCCACACTTGGGGAAATAGCGAGTTTGACGGTGTAAATAACGCCCAAAAGGTGCTTGGAAAGTACAGCGATTTAACCCTTTTAGCCGGCCATTCGTTCCGCGGCGACGAGGATAAGGCATGCAAATTGGGAAAAGAGTTTGAAAATCTTTATTTCGAGCTGACCGCAGTACTTTCAGAAACGGGGCGAATTGAAAGGTTTTTAGAAGCGGGGCTTTCAAAACGAATTGTTTTTGGCGTTGACGCGCCGTGGTTTTCGTATCACTCATATATCGGCGCACTTTTATCGGCGGGTATAGACGACGATACGCTAAAAGACATTCTTTTCAAAAACGCCGTTACGGTTTTAAAAAAGTCGTCCGCAAAACAAGATTATTTAAACGAAATTCTGATTTGATATGGAGGGCAATAATTGTGAGATATGATAAATATGATACGGGCTATACACAAAGCACGGCGGACATTAAGGGGCTTCTTTTGGAGGGAGAGCGGCTTTTATGGAGCGGCAAGCCGAAAAAGAACGCGTTCGTAATCAATAAGAGCGTGGTTATGATGCCGTTCGCGCTGCTCTGGTTTTGTTTTGACGCTTTTTTTATCGTCACTATGGCGTCCTCGGGTGAAATGAAAAAGATGCTGTTTTTTGTCGTTCCCTTTTTCGCGTTTCATCTCGCGCCCGTCTGGATATGGCTCTGGAATGTACTCAGTGCGAACAGGCAGTGGAAGAATACCGAGTACGCCGTTACGGATAAAAGGATTATAATAAGGGGCGGAACAGTCGGGTACAGCTTTCGCAATATTTATTATACGGAGATTAACAGCGTAGACCTGCATGTCGGCGTTATTGACAGAATGCTCGGTGTGGGCGATATACTCATCAATACAAGCGGCGTTCAGATTTCCGCGAAAAATAAAAGTATGCCCGCCATACTCGATATAGAAAACCCTTACGAGCTGTTCAACAGGATACAGAAAACCGTTCTTGACATTCAGACGGATATACACTATCCGAACGAGCTTCGCCCTGATGAAAACCGTGGGTATAATACGAGATACAGACCATGATTTAACGCGTTGACAGTATGGCGCGGGCAACAGGCAATTTTATAAGATAAAGCAGGCGTACCGCAATGTCGGTATGTCTGTTTTGCTTGATTTCAAATTGCTGGCAAATATTGCTAAATAAGGAGAGAAAAGATTGGCGGTATTGCCATATATAAAACCGTGCAAATATGTGGTAATATTTAGTAAAATGTTGATGATACTTACGATGTCGACGGGCTTCACGGTAACGGCTTTCGGAACAGAGTTGTATTATCTCCAAAGCAGATACTACAACCCGGAGTGGGGCAGGTTTATTAATGCGGACAGTACAGATTATTTATGCTATGGTGATTATGGATATATCAGTATTTTTACTTATTGTGAAAACAGTCCGATTAACTTCACAGATGTTAATGGGTACATATCTGATCGCACAAATCAAACGCTTGATACCGTTACGTATTCGGTGGTCAGATATCACATACATTTACTATTCGAAAGGGCGGAGTTATGGGTGGCTATCATGAAAAAACATTCGCATATAGTCAAGATAAGCATTATTTTAAGCGCATTTGTGTTACTTATTTTTGCAATGTTTATTATTTTTAAGCGATTAGCATCGCCGACTCAAATATGTAAAAGCTTAACATCCGACAACATCGCTATCGTTGAAGAGGAAAGCTTTTTGTCCGGGTTTACGGTAATCGATAATATGGTATATGTTTTCTGCAAGTATACAGTTGAAAACCGCAGTAATGAAGATGTGTGTTTTGAGTTTCTGGCCGATATGCCGAATGACATGAAAAACGGGCTTATTATGCAAAGCAAATTAATTGCTTATGAGGTAGAAAAAGAGCAATTTACCGAAATCAATGAGGATAGCGATAAAGCAGTTCCCATTATTATAGACGGTCCTGTATTTAATCTCGATGCGCATAAAACACAAGAATATTATGTTGTGTATATGAGTAAATATGGCGGCGTAGAAGTAAAACAAGATCGCTTGCTTCCTATCACCTCGCTCGTTGAAGTATATCAATGATATGAAATTTGACTGGCAGTCTTGCGGAAAAGTTTCTTAAAATGATAAAAACGCATTAGCAAAACGGAAACATCGTTTCAAAGAAGGAATACGCTTACACGACAGGTACGCTCGGCGCCGTCGTCAATACGGTCAGTTACACCTATGACAGCGTCTGGAAAGATAAGCTTGCGTCTTATGACGGTAATGTGATAAACTATGACCAAATGGGAAATCCCACGAATTATGTATCAAAGGATATGTCAGAAAACGATGTCGCCGGAGCGCTGGAATACGACGGCAGGCAGCTCGTCAAATCCACAAACGGCAGCGAGGGCTATGAGTACATTTACAATGAAAACGGCCTGATGACCAAGAAGCTGGTCTACGGCAATTACGGGACCGACAGCAATGGAAATCTGGTGTTCAACAATCTAAACCACACCTATACATACTATTGGGACAATACGACCCTTATAGGTTATACTATTGAAGGTAATGAAGAATATTATATCATAAAGGTCATATACGGAGAGGACGGCGAGCCGGCGGGCTTTACGGTAACAGGCGACAATGATTTTGAAATGGGCTTCTTCTACACAAAGAACCTGCAGGGCGACATCACAGGAATTTACACCCTCGAAGGCGCTTCCTGCCTGACCTTCACCTATGACGCCTACGGAACGCCTACCTACACGACTGGAGACAGCTTTGTCGGCGCGTGGCTGTCACTTGTATTCAACCCCTTCTACTACCGTGGATATATGTACGACACCGAAACCGGTCTGTACTACCTGCAAAGCCGCTTCTACAACCCAATTTACGGCAGATTCATTAATGCGGATGAGACTATGGTCTTACACTTTACGCATGGAAATTTGTTAGGCGCTAATCTTTTCGCGTATTGTGAGAATAATCCGGTGGCGTACACTGATAGCTCTGGATATATTGTGGCAAATGTTATTGGTGCAGCAATCGGAGCAGTTATTGGAATTGTTGGTGGGGTCTTTTTAGGGAAGTGGTTGGCAGATATTCTGAATATGAGTAAAGGATGGAAGCGTAACCTTTTTGTTGGTGGGGTAGCTGCCCTTGTAGGCGCAACAGCTGGAGCAATTGGTTGGTTTATTGGTCCGTATGTTGCAAAGATTGCAGTTAAACTTGGACAATATATAGGGCAACTTATTAAAAATGGAAA
>CAZQXZ010000087.1:0-426 GCA_964597515.1 uncultured Eubacteriales bacterium
CGACCACGGAGAAAAAAAGCACGACGGCAATTTCTGCGTAGACGCGCTTTTATATCCGGACAGAACTGCCCACACCGGCGCGCTGGCGATGAAAAACGTTTACAGACCGGTAAGGGCGTCCCACGAGGGCGGCGCGTCGTTCTCTTTTTACAATACCAACCGTTTTAAAAACGCCTCTTACCTCGAGATTTTCTGGCAGCTGAAAAAGGACGGGATTGTTGAAAACGCCGGGTCCTTCGCGCTCGATATCGCGCCTGAAAAATCGCTTAAAAAGACTTTGCCGCTGGGCAGGCTGGCACATGGTGCTATGTCTGGGGCGGTAACGGGGCGGACATGACCGCCATGGACGATCGGGCACGCAACAGCTGGATCGCCAAGCAGGAGGGGCGCTTGAAAACCAGCTCCATCCCCTACGCCAAGCGGGTG
>CAZQXZ010000087.1:436-3888 GCA_964597515.1 uncultured Eubacteriales bacterium
AAAGACTTTGCCGCTGGGCAGGCTTGAGGGCGGGCATACCTATCATATCGACTTTTCATATCTTGACGGTGATTTTGTCGTCGCCGGCGAGCAGATAGCTCTTAAAGAGGCTCCTCTTTGTTATGAAAAAGCCGTTAAAGGCAAAATAAGCGCCGTTTCAACCGACGGGAACGTAACCGTCCGCTTTGACGGCGGTTATGTGCGTTTTGACGCGAAAACGGGCTTCCTGTCGGAGTATCACGCGGCGGGTAAAAGCCTGATTTCAAAAGAAAGCGCCGTCGTACCCAACCTTTTCAGGGCGCCGCTGGATAATGACAGGCTTAACAAATGGCTCTGGATTGATAAATTCGGGCTTGACAGCCCAGGCTTTGTATTAAAGGAATTCGAGGTCGGGATTAAAAACGGCGAGTTGAATACAGAGTCGCGTTACACGGTGCTCGGCAATAAAATGCCGCTGTTCGACTGTTCGATTGGATACAAGATAGGCTCGAACGGCGTTTTGGAATTAAAGGCGTCGCTCGAGGAGTCGAAGGACTGCGACGAATCGCTTTATGACCTCCCGCGTTTCGGGATTTATTTCGCCATGCCCAAAGCCTTTTGCGGCGTCGAGTATTTCGGCAGAGGCGAAGCGGAAAACCTGTGCGACCTCAAAGCGCACGCCCCAATAGGGCTTTACCGCTCCGCTGTACACGATATGCACGAGGATTACATAAAACCGCAGGACAACGGCAACCACTGCGATACAAGGTTCCTCAAAATAACCGATAAGGACGGCGCCGGAATAGCCGTTTACTCGGACGCCGGATTTACGTTCAACGTCCACGATTACAGCCAGACGCTGCTCACGCGCGCGAAGCATCGCGAGGATATCGTAAACGAGGGCAAAACCTTTGTAACAGTCGACGGCTTCACACGCGGCACGGGAACGGCAAGCTGCGGACCCGACACGCTTGACAAATATAAGGTCAACGCCGGAGAAAGACTTGAATTTAACCTCGTAATAGCTCCGATACATTTTAGATAGAAAAGGTACGTGATACTTTTGGGAAAGCAAATTATTGTGGCGGGAGCGGGGCACGGCGGGCTTGCCGCCGCGGCGCTGCTCGCGAAGCGGGGCTTTGAGGTGACTGTTTACGAGCGTCTTTCCGAGGGCGCGCTCGGCTACGACTGGACGGATATTTTCGCGCCTGACGCGCTGGCGGCGGCGGGACTGCCTCTCCCGCCGAATGAGCAATACTGCTACAAGGAAAATATGACCTTTTACAGCTCAAATCAAAAGACCCCTATTTACCAGCAGATACCGCGCGACCAGCTTGAAATCAAGATAGAGCGGCGCGACCTCTGCGCGCATTTAATCGCAAACGCGGCCGCCGCCGGCGTGCGTTTCGTATACGACTGCGAAATCCTCGCGCCTGTTTTAACGGGCAACCGCGTCACAGGCATCCGCACAAGCAAGGGTGATTTTTTTGCCGACCTTATCATTGACGCGGCGGGTCTGCGCTCCCCTGTGCGCTCGGGTCTGCCTAAGTTGTGCGGCGTCGAGAACAGCGCGGGCGACGGCGGCGTATTTTATGTCTACCGCGCTTTTTATGACCGCGCGGACACGCGGGAGGCGCGGGATAAGTATAAGGTTCTTTTGTTTCCGCAGGGAAAATCCGGCGTCGCCTGGATAGCGTCCGAGGAAAACTATACGGATGTGCTTATCGGTGATTTTGAGCCTTTCGGTATGGACGAGGCACAGAGCCGCCTCGGCTTTTTACGCGCAACAAACCCTATTTTAGGCACACACCTTATGCGCGGCGGGCAGTTTGTTGAAATTCCCGTGCGCCAGCCTCTTTCTGTTATGGTCTGCGAAGGTTATGCGGCTATCGGCGACAGCGCGTTTATGACCGTGCCGATTATCGGTTCGGGTATAGCAAACACCCTGAAAGCCGCGCGTATTCTCGCTAAAACCGTCGCCGCTGACACAGACGGCGAATTCAGCGCCGAAAAGCTTTGGAGCTATCAGACAGAGTTTTACCGCCTGCTGGGCGCAAACCTCGCCGCTCTCGCCTGCGTAAAGCGCCTGATGATGAAGCTGACGCCGCGTGAAACTGACTATCTTTTTGAAAAAGGCGTGCTTACAGCAGCCGAGTTCTCGTTCGGCTCCGAGCCTATTGACCTTTCCTCCGTTGTCCGTCTGCCGCCTCAGGAGATGATAAAACGCGCCAAGGCTTTAATAAATGATAAAGCTCTGCTTAAAAAGCTCATCCCCGCCCTGCTCGCAATCGGCCGCTTAAAGCCGCTTAGCGCCGCTATGCCGAAAAAATGGAACAGGCAGCGCGTCTTTCTTTGGTCGAAGCGCTACCTCGATGTTTTTAAGGCGCTATAACCGCCGTTTACCAAGGCTTGCGCCTTTGCTTTTGTGTATAACAAAAAGGAGAGAATGTTTATGATTGCGCTTGTATATTTACTGCTCATAACCGCTTGTTTTGCCTATGTGTATGGCAAGAAAAGGAAGTGGTTGACTTGCGCGGTCGGCGCAATTCTGTCCATAGCAACCGTTTTATGTGTAATAATAATTTATAACGGAAAAATTCTTATTCCCTCTGCACACAAAACCGAAATCAAGCTTATAACAGCGGATAATTTTATAAAAGTGTTGAATGAAGATATACTTTCCCGTACAGAAATAAGTTTCGAGCAATATATTTATAAGGTAAGACAAGACGAATTAAAGTTTAAGGAGAAAGCCCTGTATACATCAGATGATTGGGACGACTGTGATAATATTATTACATATAGGATATATCGCTTTGAGGATGAAAATGAAGCAAGCGAGTTTATTCCAAGAATGCTTTTTCAGAAAAATGCAAACTTACACGGCAGCAGCGGGTATTATTTAAAAACAGCTTACGACAGCCCGCCCGGTGATTTATCCAAGTATCCTTCTGATGTACCTAAAAGGCTTATAAATAGTTTTTTGCTTGATGGAGAATTTGTTTTTTATTATTTACCCACTGTTCTTAGCTTATATGATTTGGATTGGTTTATGTTGTTTGGTTCGCCCCCGGGTATCAGTTACCACAGCGCTTGCGCTGTTCAGCAGGGTAATAATGTTATAGTATTTTTTGAAAATTCACAAACGAGTAAATCTGAGCTTTCAGAAGCCGTTAATTTATTAGCGCCTTAATTTAATAGAGAGCAATTCAAAAAGTCCGTTCCTATCGCATAGAGCGGGATGTTTATCAGCCAGTTTTCCTTGCGATAATCCTTCATTGAAGTTCGCAAACTGATTTGAGGTTTGAATTTTTCTTTATATACTTTCAGACTTTTGCTTTGCAGGTTTTCCTCGGCTTTCACTTCTAACGGGAAAATATCCGAACCGTGTTTGAAAACAAAGTCAACCTCCGCCGTGCCTTTGCTGCTCCAATAAAAAGGTGTTGTGCCGCTTGCGACCATTTCTTGCAGAT
>CAZQXZ010000087.1:3898-8834 GCA_964597515.1 uncultured Eubacteriales bacterium
GCTCCGTCAATGACCCCTTAAATTCTTTAAAAATACGATTGCCTTCCAACAAAGTCTTGACGTCAAGTTCAGACATTGTGCTGAGTAAACCAACGTCGTGAATGAAAGCCTTAAAAAAGGTGGTTTCATAGCTTTTGAGAGGAACGGCCGGCTTGCTGATTTGTTTAACTTTATAGAGCAATCCGCAATCTGATAACCATTGCAAAGCAACCTCATAATCGCCCAAACGCGATCCTTTTTGCACGATACCCGGCGAAAACTTTTTGTTTTCTCTTGATAATTGCGCGGGAACGCTTTCCCAAATACTCCTTACCTGTGGGACAATATTTATAGGGATGTGTTTGGAAAAATCATTTTCGTATGTGAACAAAATCTGTTCGTGTATCTTGCGGACTTCGGTATAGTCCCTGCTCTGTGCATATTCGGCAACAGCTTCGGGCATACCGCCGACATAGTAGTATTTACGCAATAAGTCTGTGAATTTTGTCGCAAAGGCGGCGATCAGCTTCCAGTCCTTTTTGCGTAACAATTCCGCAAGGCTTTCTTCGCCAATACCTTCCAAGAATTCGTGAAAGTTCAAAGGGTATAAATTACAAAAATCAACCTTGCCAACAGGGAAAGACGTACCTTTATGCAAAGCAACGCCCAACAGCGAACCGCCTGCTACAATAGCGTATTCGGGTGCGTTTTCATAAAAATATTTTAACGAGGAAAGAGCTTTTGGTACTTCCTGAACCTCGTCAAACACCATAAGCGTTGTCTGCGGATTTATTTTTTCGCCCGACTCCACTTGCAACCCTTCAATCAAACGGGGAATGTTGTAATCCCCGTCAAACAAGGTTTTCATTCTTTCATTGTTGTCGAAATTGACATACGCCATCTTCTCAAAATGCGTATTGCCAAACTCTTTCATAAGCCAAGTTTTGCCGACTTGCCTTGCACCCCTGATTATAAGCGGTTTCCGCCTTTTTGAGCTTTTCCATTCAAACAATCTTTCAATCGCATACCGTTTCATCATCAATCACCTCTTACAACATTATATACGAATTAAACAAATTATGCAACGACTTTTTGAAAATATACGCAAATTCACTAACGACTTTTTGATAATATACGCAAATTCTATAAGGACTTTTTGAAATATTGACGCAACGGTTAATTATAAACGGCAACCGCCCCTCGCTTTTTGCCGCGAAGGGCGGTATTTTTCTGCCTGCTGTCCACGGTCTGACGTTCTTTGTGACGCGGCTCAACGATGCTTAATGCTTATTGCTTTGCCAATTCCTGAATGAGTATCTCTCTGATTTCCTGAGTTAAACCTTTAATCCGCTTCCTGTCCATATCCTTTGTTTCAATCGGCGGCAGAACCCTGACTCTGACGCCGGAGGGAACGATTTCACCGGTCTCCTCTAACGCGTGGCGGGTGCCGTCAATAAGAATTGGAACAACCTTACAGCGCGTTTTTTCGACTATCTTGTACGCGCCGTTCTTGAAGTCCCCTATCTCTCCTGTTTTTGAGCGCGTTCCCTCGGGGAATATGAGGACGTTTCTGCCGTTATTTATAAGCTCCGCCGCCGCGGCAAGCGCTTTGAGTGCCTCACGCGCGTTATCCCTGTCAATATATACGCAGTCCATCATCCTCATGCAGTAATTGACTATCGGATACCGTTCGGCCTCCTTTTTCACGATAAAGGCGCACGGCTTTTTAAGGCATGTCATTACTGCGGGAAAATCGAACAGCCCCTGATGATTTGCCACGAACAGAACATTTTCGTCGTCGGGTATGTTCTCCTGACCCTCCACTATATACCTGACTCCCGCATATTTTACGAGCGGGGTCATCCAATCGACGACGACCTTGTCTACATAGGGCTTGTATATCCTGTAATCGCCCGTTTTTTTAAGCCTGCCCGCCTTGTATATCTTAGGTAGCATTACGATAAGCGAGCCGCCGAACCTTGCGAACCACAGTATTGTTTTAACGGATTTCAAACTATTGCGCCCCCTTAGCCCTTTTGACCTTTTCGTACATCCCCGCGAAGGTGTCGGAAATGATGTGCGCCGTATTCGGACCCAAGGAATTTGTTTCCTCATAATGACGTCTGTCCAGACGGTCTCTCACCTGGTCTATATACGGAAGCTCCGGATGCAGCATAAAGTCGTTAGGCGTCACGATATAGCCTATTTCGTCGTTCGCCAAACCGAATATAACGATATCCTTATCCTTCGCCGTTTCCGTAAGAGGCGGCGGGTTTTCCGACGGGTCCTTCCCCTGGGCGGACTCCGACGCTGACAGATAACCGCCGTAAACAAGCTCGGGGTATATCTCGCCGGGCAAAAACAGCGCCCTAAAATCGCCTATTTCATAATAGCTCATCTCGGTAAGAAGCCCGAGGTTAATTTCCCCTCTGCCTATGTCGTGCGGGACGGCGGGAATAATTTTCATTTTCGCCGCGGCTATCAGAACATAGTTCTCCGCCTCGACGTAAAACTCCTGGCGTATATAATTGATTTTCGGCTCAAGCTTTTTCTCATTGTCAATGGAAAGCGCGACCTCGGCAAGCGACTGACCCGTAATAACCGCCGATTTCTCGTTATCCTCATCCATAGGGTGCATACAGATAAGCCCGCCGATAGCGCCTACGAAATAGGCTGTTTCCGCATTGCTCTTTTCCATTATCCTTTTTGCAAGATGCGCGGGAAAATCGGCGCTCACCTTGGAGTTCTTGCCCAAAAGGGACTCGGAGTGCGAGGCGAAGTTTAATATATAGACCTCGCGGCTGCCGTCAGACGGCACGAAGCGCAGTCTCGTCATAAGCTTACTGAATACTATCGGGAGGCGCGAATCCCTCAGCCACGAAGCGGGAACATCCTTGTTCCCCCAATACAAATCGCCCTCGCGCCTGTCCTCATACGCTAACTCAACGGCTTTTTTGACGCCTTGCCGCACAATCTCGCAGAACTCGGGGTCCCTGCCTGTCTTTTTCGGGATTTTTTTGCCTATCGTCGGTCCCCAAAGACCCATTGTGTCTATGGCGGCATGGTCGTGCGTGCTGCAAATAACTATCTCGCGGCAGCCTGTTTTTTCCTTGAAATCCGAAAGCAGCTCCTGAATAATATCTGTATCGTACTTAAAAAGCCCTATCGTATCAGTCGAGACAAAAACCACGCCGCCCCTGCCTGAATTGTCGTCTATCCATACCGCTCTCGCCATTAAGTCGTCTAAAACGCCGATGGCGGGATTGTTGCCGCGGTAGCCGGCGACATAGAACGGGCGTGCGTTAATATCGGGCGGCATTATGACCGTTTTGCCGAAACCGACGGTGAAAAAATCCGATTTCGCCTCGCTTAAATAGTCAAACTCGCCCTGTGAAAGCACTGGCGGAGGATTTGCCTTAAAGCGTTTTTCAGCATTCTTTGACATACGCCCGGCTATAAGTCTTGTTCCTTTTCCGAGTATGCTCATATTAAAAACTCCTTAAAATATATTTTATATGTCAGATTAAAGTAAAAACCTGCGGCTTTCAGTTTATATCAATTAAATTTTAACAAAATTACGAGTAAATTACAAGCATTATTTGCCAATGGCTTGATATGAACGCGCCGGTATGATAAAATTATTTCAAATTTAAGCGAGAACAGGAGTGAGCGCAATGTCATTTGATTTTACGGGTCTCAATATATGCGCCGAAAGCGCGCCGGAGCTTTACGCAGCGAGTCTTTTTTCCGACGAGATTGAAAAACGAACCGGAAAAAGACCCAATACCGGCAGATACTTTCCCAATCCCGCCGTATCCTTTCAGACCTGCCAAGGCGACAGGCTCCCTCATAAGGACTGCTTTGAGATTGTCCAGACCGACAACTGTATAACCGTCTATGCCTACGGTATACGCGGATTTATCTACGGATATTCACTTTTTTTGCGAAAAAGCGAGTATGCCGGTAAAAATATCACGCTTATCAGGGATATCGGCGGTAAATATATCCCCGAGAAGGAGATTAGAGGGCATCAGATAGGTTATCGGGACACGCCCAACACATACGACGCGTGGGACCTTGACCAATACTTTTGCTGCTACCTCGATATGATGGCGTTCGGCAGCAATATCTGCGAGCATATCCCATATCAGAAAGGCGTATCCGAAAGAAACGCTCTTATGCGCTTCGATGAGGAGGAGCTTCTTGTCGACGCCTCGGCTCTTGCCGACAAGGTTGATATGGACGTATCCGTATGGTTTCCGAACAACGCGAACGAAACAGAAGAGGAGGCTCTTAATCGCCGCGCGAAGCTCTTTAAGCGAATTCCCCGCCTTGACGTTGTGTTTCCGCCCGGAGGCGACCCCGGAGAGCTTTACGCCGACGAATTCATCGAAAGATGTATTAAAATTTCAAAAGTGTTAAAGGAAGCTCACCCGAACGCGAAGATGTATCCTTCCGCCCAAAAGCCGCATGAATATCCGGACTGGGGCTTTGCGTTTATTGAGGAAATTGAAAAGCTGCCGGATGAAATCGACGGCGTTGTTATGGGTCCCAACCACGCGTTCCCCCTCCACGAGCTGAGAAAAAGGCTGCCCGAAAAATACCCGTTGAGATTTTATCCCGACATCACGCATAACGTGCGCTGCGAGTATCCTGTCCACTATACGCTTGACGACTGGCACTTTGCGCTTGCAAACTGTTTAGGCAGGGAAAGCGTCAATCCGCGCCCCGTGGAATTCAGGACTCTGCACAGGCAGACGAGGAAATATGTAATCGGCGGAGTCAGCTATTCGGAGGGCGTTCACGACGATGTAAACAAGGCTGTCTGGGGCGATATGGATTTTTACGGCGAGACAAATCTCCGCACCACGCTGCTCGACTACGCGAGAATGTTTTTCTACGGCGCGCCCGCCGAAAAAATCGCTGACGGCATATTTATGCTCGAACAGAACTGGCA
>CAZQXZ010000088.1:0-8754 GCA_964597515.1 uncultured Eubacteriales bacterium
CGCGCACAAAGCGTTAAGGCAGGAAGATGTCGCCGCGATATCCTCCGAGAGAGTCTCGCAGGCAACGCCCGTTTCGCCATTTGAAAGAGCGGCGCATATAAGCAGCCTGTGCGCGTGTGACTTTGAGGCTATCGCCTGTATTTGCCCTTTGATTTTTGCGGGGGCGACTGTAACTCTCATACGGCTCCTTTCACTCGATACCGAGTTTTAAGAATTCCTTCATCTCGTGAAGCGGTACGGTTTTCAGGACGCACTTCCCTATTTTTTCGGGTAAAACGAGCGTTATGTTGTCGCCCTTGCGTTTTTTGTCCGAAACGGCGGCGGCATATAAATCATTTGCGCCGTAAGCGCACTCAACGGGAAGCAAATACATCCCGAGCGCCTTTTTCAGCCCGTCATAACAGGATTTATCACAAATTCCCATTTTCACGCTCGCCCGTGTAATTATAGACATACCTATTGAAACCGCCCTGCCGTGAGATACGGTAAAACCGCTTCGCTTTTCTATGGCGTGAGCAAATGTATGCCCGAAATTCAGTATATGCCGGACTCCCGTGTCCAGCTCGTCGGATACGACGATATCCCGCTTAATCGTTACACAGCGCGCGATAATATCGGTAATATTAAAACTGTTTCCGGCTGTAAGGATATCAAAAAGCTCGCGGTCCTTTATAAACGCGTACTTAATGATTTCGGCAAAGCCGTTGGATATCTGCTCTTTATCAAGCGTTTCAAGCACAGAGCAGTCGCATATGACGAGCCTCGGCTGATAAAACGCGCCCGCCATATTCTTGCCGGCGTTAAGGTCAACGGCGGTTTTACCTCCGACGGACGAATCGACAGCCGCAAGCAGCGTCGTCGGCACCTGTACAAGCTTTATTCCGCGCAGATATACGGCGGCGGCAAAGCCCGCTATATCTCCGACTACGCCGCCGCCTAAAGCGAAAACGGCGTCCGATGAAGAAAAAGAATGCTCGGCGAGAAAGTTTAGGATAGAAATCAGGATGTCCGTGTTTTTAGACGCTTCGCCGTTTGGAAAAACATATCTGACCGTTTCAAATCCGGCTTTTTTTAAGGAGCTTTCAAGACGGTTTGCGTACAGACCCTCCACAACATCGTCGGTTATTACCGCCGCCTTGCAGACGCCTGTTATCGGAGAGGACAGTTCTCCGGCGCAATCAAGCAGACCGCCGGCTATGTAAACCGGATAAGCCCTGTTCGGAATGTTGATCTTTACGGTTTTCATCACCCGTCCACCTTCTCTTTTTGAACGCTTCCCTCTTGCAGCAGGGCAAAAAGCCCGTCAAAGCTTTTATCGGAGAGCGTATCCTTGTATTTTGTCAAATTTCCTATTAAAATATCAAGCTCATTTAGAAGATTGTCGCGGTTTTCCATAAAAAGCTCAGTCCACATCGCGGGATTAAGCTTCGCCACTCTTGTCAAATCCTTGTAGCTGCCGGCGGAATAGCCTCTGTGGTCTGACGCCGCGGGGCTTTTAATATACGCGTTTGACACTATATGCGCAAGCTGCGAGGTATATGCTATCAGCTCGTCGGGCTTTCCCGCCGTTATGGCGGAGAGCTTTTTGAATTTTATCGGCTCGAGCGCTTTTTTTACGCGGTTTAAGAGAGCTATGTCGTCAAAGACTTCGGGTACGATTATCATACACGCGCCGTCAAATAAATTCGCCTTGCTGTTCTTAAAGCCCGAATGTTGGGTACCCGCCATAGGATGCCCGCCCACAAAGGTAAAACCGTATTTATCGGCAAGGGCAAAGCCCTTTTCGCACACCATCCTCTTTGTGCCGCAGCAGTCCATCACAAGGGTATCGGAGGAAATGAGCGGCGCTGTCCGTTCAAGATAATCACAGGCGGCACTCGGATAAAGCGCGACAAGCAGGCAGTCACATTTTTTTACGGTTTCGCCGTCAAGCTCGCCGTCGAGCGCGCCCGCGATAACTGCGAACTGCGTGACTCTTTTATCAATATCATACCCGTAAACCGTATATCCCGCACAGCGCTTGTACGCCTTCGCGAGTGAGCCGCCGATAAGACCTAAGCCCGCGATACCTATAATCATAAGCTGACAGCCTCCCGAATTTTTTGAACCTTTTTGGCTGCGGAGTCAAACTGTTCGGGGGTCAGCGACTGCGCGCCGTCGCACAGGGCGTGCTCGGGGTCGTTGTGAACCTCAATAATCAGACCGTCCGCTCCCGCCGCTGTCGCCGCCGCCGCCATAGACTCGACTAAGCGTGAAATTCCGGTGGAGTGGCTCGGGTCTACCACTACGGGCAGGTGCGAAAGCTCGTGCAGTGCGGGTACGGCCGACAAATCAAGGGTGTTGCGCGTATATGTTTCGATAGTTCTGATACCGCGCTCGCACAGTATTACGTTTTCGTTGCCGCTTGCCATCACATATTCGGCGCTCATTAAAAGCTCCTTTAGCGTATTCGCAAGCCCCCTTTTGAGCAGTATCGGCTTATTGGTTTTCCCGACTTCTTTTAAGAGCTCAAAGTTCTGCATATTTCTGGCTCCTATTTGAAGCACGTCAACCTCCTCAAAAAGCCCGATATCATTGAAATTCATTATTTCCGTAACGATCGGCAGCCCCGTCTCCTTTTTAGCTTCAAGGAGCAGCTTTATCCCTTCTTTGTGCATTCCCTGAAAATCGTAAGGCGAGGTGCGCGGCTTGAAGGCTCCGCCGCGCAGCAGTCCCGCGCCCGAGCTTTTTACGCTTTTCGCTACCGCCGTCAGCTGCTCCTTGGACTCCACGGCACACGGTCCCGCTATTATCTGAAAATGCCCGCCGCCGATTTTCCTGCCGCAGACGTCCACAACGGTGCTTTCCGAGTGGAATTTTCTGTTCGCTTTCTTAAACGGGTCGCTTATCCTTGTTACGGACTCGATAATGGACAAGCTCTCCAAAAGCCCTGTATCAATCTCGCTTGTGTTTCCAATAAGTCCTATTATACAATGATATTTTCCCTCAGACACATTGACCTCAAGACCCATATTCCTGAACCATTCGCAAAGACTTTCCCTTTGCTCAATAGAAGTGCCTTCCTTTAATACCGCTATCATAAATATCTCTCCTTAATTATAAAACAAGACCGCCCAGATGTGATTCTGTGCGGCCTTTTTGGTTGACTTGAAATTATCGTGTCAGCGCAAAGGTTTTTTATCAGCACGAACCACTTCTACTTCGTTAAAGAAGTAAAAGTAAAAGTAGTAGTATGAACAAGAATTTAGCTTCTGTTTCATTCGGCTGTTTCCTTTCGCAAATTCGCTGTGATATCCTTATATCACATTATTTTTATGATGTCAAGTGTTTTTTCAATGAACAATGAACAGTACAAATATGCGGCGCGAAACATTTACCGCACTTATACTGTTCATTATCGCATTGTTCAATATTCACTATTCACTGCGGCAGGAGCCGCATATTTGTTCCTCATGAATGACTCTTCGCGGTATTAATTGACGAAATCAGCATTCGCTTAATTTCATCCGCCAATGAAAGTAATTCTTTGTAATCATATTCAAATAAATTTGTTCTTTCTAAAAGCGTAAGCCAGTAGATACTTTCGTTAATCTCTTTTAATGATATATGTAATTTCGCAATAAAGTCGGCTTTGCTGTTGCCATAAACAGCTTCGTTGATATTTGCCCCGACACTTGTTCCGGAACTTAATAATTGTTTTAAAATGGTTGTATCTCTCTTCTGCTTTGAAAATGATTCATACAAAAAATTACATCCGTTGCAAAATCAAGAGATTTATTAAGTAATGGACTGTCAGCTATGTGTCTCACATCCTTCCACCTCAACTTTTCACTATTCACTATTATCTTTTCACTCGAAAAATCTGTTTAGAGAAGAATGAAGAACGAAGAGAGAATAGAGAAGAGTACAAAACGAAAAATCTGCCGACAAGTTTCGACAGATTTTTCGTTTTGGTGCCGGTGACCGGACTCGAACCGGTACGCTGTTGCCAGCGAGGGATTTTAAGTCCCTTGCGTCTGCCTATTCCGCCACACCGGCATAATAGATAATCGAAAGCGGCTTTTTGATAATATACCAAAAGAAAGCCCTTTGTCAATATTAAATCAAAAATCCGCCGTTTACGGATAATACCTGCCCGGTGATATAGTCCGCGCCGGGGGATAAAAGGTAAAGCGCCGCGTTTGCGATATCGTCGGGACTCCCTGTTCTGTTAAGGGGAATTTCTTCGCACAAAGCCGTTATTTCATCTGTTGATAAGCAGGAGAGCATATCGGTTTCAACGGCGCCCGGGCATATGCAGTTTACGGTTATTCCACAAGGCGCGGTTTCCTTCGCGAGAGCCTTCGTAAGTCCGATTACGCCGGCTTTTGCCGCGCTGTAATGCACCTCCAAAGCCGCACCCGTCTGACCCCATACCGAAGATATGTTTATTATTTTGCCTTTTTTCGCGCTTATCATATCGGGCAGAAACGCCTTCGAGCAGTTGAAAACGCCTTTGAGATTAACGCCCTGCATCCTGTCCCACATCCCATCGGTTATATCGGTGAAAAGCGACTGCTCGGAAAAACCGGCGTTATTGACCAAGGCTGATACGGCTGCGAAACGCTTTTTGCATTCGCCGTACATTTTTTTGACTTCATTGAAAGATGAAACGTCTGCGCGAAAACATTCGGCGTCCGCGCCAAGAGCGGCAAGCTCGCGCACAAGGCTTTTCGCCTCGGCTTCACTCGTGTGATAATTCACCGCTACGTTATAACCGTTGCGGGCAAGCGTAAGAGCGGTCTGCCTGCCTATTCCCCGCGAGGCTCCTGTTATAAGCACTGTCTGTCTCATTATTTCAAAGCCGACGCGAATTCGGTTATTGATACCCTTTTGAAGGTCAAGGGAGGAGCGAAGTCGGAATTTGAAACATCCGTCGAAACCTCGTCAACATATAAAATAACCTCTTTCCCGTCGTTATAGCTTATCTGTTTGACAAGAATACCCTTATAGCTGTAATCCACGGATTTGTCACTGTACTTCTTATAGTTGAGAGTGACGCCGTCCACTACCTGAGTCCCTTCGGAAACAAGGGTTCTGTCGCCCTGCGACGCGGCTTTTTCAAGCTCCGTTTTAAGCGATTTTTTCAGAAGGTCGGGAACGTCGCTGTAAGTCTTTTTCGTGGGGCTTATAACGTACATGGCGGACTCTGTCGAGATAAGACCGAGCCGGACGCCGTTCATCTCCGTGAGAAGCGACATCTTTTGCCCCGAACGCGCGATATAGTAAGGAGTTACCGAGCCGCCCGTCTCAATCCTGCCTTTTACGATATACTTGTCGGAGGCAAGGATTTCCTCTTCTGTCCGCGCTTCGTTTTCGTTGGAATGATTTATGCGGTCCTTATTTATTCCGCCCGTCTTTTTTGTGTCGGCGCCGGAGTCAAAGATGGATGAGGGTGAGGATGAGGACGAGGACGAGGTGTTCGAGGGATTTTCGGCGTCTTGCGCGGTAGTTTCCGTGAGAGCGGTGCTGTCCGACGTACCCGGAATGACATTATCCCCGTTCTTAACGAAAGAAACGTCGCAGCCGCAAAAAGCGGCTATCATTATAATTAGTATAAGAGAGATTAAAAATGTTGAAACTTTTTTCATTTTCTGTTATCCTTTCGGTTGTAAAACGCGTAAAAACGATATGCTGCTGAGTCTTTTATTATTATATCAGCATATATAACTCATTTCAAGGAAAAAAATATTAAAAAAATGTAAAAAACTCTTGCATTATCATTTTGTATGTGATAATATGCTTAGGCGCGTGAAAGGATGTCCCTTTTTGCGCAGATATGCGATGATGCCGAAGGTGGCTACCGACCGGGAACGGTCAGGGAGGGAATTTCGGCGGAGTATGTCCGATTTCAAACCGGGCGAACGAATACTGCTCGTTTCTTTACCGTTAAACGCGGCAAAGCGATGAGCCGGGCGTAAATTTAATCCCGGAATTATATTCCGGTTTTATAAATGCCGGGGGCGATATGCCCGGATGAGTGTTATAAATTTACGCGTGCCCGCCAATAATTACAGGAGGCGTTTTCAATGGCAGTTAAGGAAAAGATCAGAATTAGGCTTAAAGGTTACGATCACAACCTTGTAGACAAGGCGGCCGAAAAAATCGTCGAGACCGCAAAGCGCACGGGCGCGCAGGTTTCCGGACCCATTCCGCTCCCGACGGAGAAGGAGATTGTAACGGTTCTAAGGGCTGTCCATAAGGACAAGGACTCCCGCGAGCAGTTCGAGCAGCATACGCACAAGAGGCTTATAGATATCCAGAGACCCTCTAATAAGACGGTGGAAGCGCTTACGGGTCTTGAGCTTCCCGCCGGCGTTGACTTTGAGATTAAACTGTAAAGAACAACATCTGATATCTGTCGTCTGAAGGTCATGTTGGCATTTTGCCAACCAATAATCTGACAGGAGGAATAGAAATGAAAAAAGGTCTTCTCGGGAAGAAAATAGGGATGACTCAGGTCTTTGACGAAAAAGGCTTGATGATACCCGTCACCGTTATAGAGGCGGGTCCCTGTACGGTGGTGCAAAAGAAAACTATGGAGAACGACGGCTACTGCGCGGTTCAGTTGGGTTACGGCGACATTAAGCCCGCACGGGTTACGAAGCCTGTGAAAGGGCACTTCGCAAAAGCGGGAGACATCGCTCTTAAAAAGTATCTGAAGGAGTTTAAGCTTGACGGCGCCGACAGCGTCAATGTAGGCGATATTATCAAGGCGGACGTTTTCGCCGCCGGCGATATTGTAGACGTTGCCGCAACGAGCAAGGGCAAGGGCACCGCGGGCGTTATAAAAAGGTGGCATTTCTCCACTCTTAAAAAGAGCCACGGCACAGGTCCCGTGGGCAGGCACGGCGGCTCGTTAGGCTCCAACAGCGACCCTTCAAGAGTATTTAAGGGGAAGAAAATGGCGGGGCGCCTCGGAGGCGAGCGCGTTACGGTTCAGAATTTAAGCATTGTAAAGGTTGACGGTGAGAATAATCTTTTAGCCGTAAAGGGTTCCGTTCCCGGAGCCAGGGGCAGCGTGGTTATTATAACCGACTCCGTTAAAAAAGCGTAAGGAAGGAGCATAACAGATGAAAAGTGTATCGGTATTTGATATGACCGGCAAAAAGGTTTCCGATATGGAGCTTAGCGACGCGGTATTCGGCATACAGCCCAACACATCGGCTATGCACCTTGTTGTGGTCAATTATTTGGCAAATCAGCGTCAGGGTACGCACTCGACGCTTACCCGCGCACAGGTCAGGGGCGGCGGCAGGAAGCCGTGGAGGCAGAAGGGCACGGGGCGTGCCAGGCAAGGCTCCACACGCTCGCCGCAGTGGTATCACGGCGGAATAGCTTTCGGTCCCAAGCCGCGCGACTACGGTTTTTCAATAAACAAAAAAGTTAAAAAGCTTGCTATGAAGTCGGCTCTTTCCTCGAAGGCCGCAAGCGGCGAGCTGACGGTTGTGGACAGCGTATCGCTCGACAGTATCAAGACGAAGGAAATGGTTAAGGTTTTCAGCGCCTTGGGCGCCAAGAAAAAGGTTCTCCTCGTTCTGTTTGACAATGACGAGAAGGTTTATAAGAGCGTGCGTAATATAGAGGGCGCAAAAACCGCCCTTGTCAGCGCCCTCAATGTGTATGATATCCTTAACTGCGATACGATGGTGATAACAAAGGACGCCGTTTTAAGGCTTGAGGAGGTTTATGCGCAATGAGTAAACTCGCACAGGATATTATATTAAAGCCCGTTATAACAGAGGAGTCTATGTCGGGCGCCGCGAATAAAAAGTACACCTTCAAAGTGGCGAAGGACGCCAACAAGATTGAAATAGCCAACGCCGTCGAGCAGCTTTTCAGCGTTCGCGTGGCTAAGGTCAACACCCTCAGCGTAAAAGGCAAGCTCAGGAGAAGAGGGAGCAACGAAGGCTATACTGCTTCTTCAAAAAAAGCGGTGGTCACTTTAACTGAGGACTCAAAGGCGATTGAATTTTTCGAGGGCATGATGTAACCGGTATAAACCGTAACGCCCGATAACTGCGGCGGCATCGTATGGAGGTATGGACATCCTTCGCAAAGCTGCCGGATAGGAGCGTGAATAAAATGTCTGTAAAAGTTTATAATCCGACTACTAACGCCAGGCGAAATATGTCTGTCACCGATTATTCGGCGCTTTCAAAAGTCGCTCCCGAAAAAAGTTTGCTTCGCCCTATTAAGAAGAACGCGGGACGCAACAACTACGGCAGGATTACCGTCCGCCACCGCGGCGGAGGCAACCGTAAAAAGTATCGTGTGATTGATTTCAAGCGCAACAGGTTTGACGATCCCGCAACAGTGCTTACGCTTGAGTACGACCCCAACCGTTCGGCTCACATCGCCCTCATCCGATATGAGGACGGTCAGAAAGCTTATATCCTCGCTCCCGAGGACCTCAAAATAGGCGACACGGTTGAAGCGGGTCCCAATGCCGATATCAAGCCGGGTAACGCTCTTGCGCTCAACTCGATACCGACCGGCACGTTTATTCATAACGTCGAGCTGTATCCGGGCAAAGGCGGTCAGATAGCGAGAGCGGCGGGTAACGCGGCGCAGCTTATGGCGAAAGAGGGGGCTTACGCGCTTCTCCGCCTGCCCTCGGGCGAGCTTCGCAACGTTCCCTCGCAGTGTATGGCGACGATTGGCACGGTAGGCAACGTCGAGCATGAGAATGTTAAAATGGGCAAAGCGCGGCGC
>CAZQXZ010000089.1:0-8734 GCA_964597515.1 uncultured Eubacteriales bacterium
AGCTCAGGATTTAGGCGAGGGTATAGACTTAGGCGAACAGCAGTCCGCAAAAGCGTTGAACAGACTATCACGGAATGTCTGCGCGTAAAATTTCGCGATTACAAGCCTAAGAACAACTATATGCCTTTCCAGTATCGACTTCTCGGTCGTGACAGACTGGCGTTATATTCGTTTATCCATTCGTTGAACACGACCTTCGGCTCGTCAGTGTTTGAGCCTGTTGCGGTGTCGCTTGCGAAGGAGCGTTTTGCGTTTGCGGACAAACAGCGCGTTGTCGGTGACGAGCTGTATTCTGATTGCCATAATGCAATCGAGCAGATTATGAGCGACTTGGAAATTTCACGCCGCAAGCCTGACCGTACAGATGAACTCAACATACTTCGCAAATCGCTTTCCGGCAAAAAGGTTAAGCGAAAACCCACGCTTGCTGACATGGTCGGGTATTGCTATGACCGAAAAAACGGACGTCGACGTTCATGCATTGATAGCGATAACCTATAATCCGAACTTTCCTGAACCGTATAAAAGCTGGCAAATGCGCGGTATGCTTGATCTTGACGAAGTGCTTGTCGAAAAAGAATTTTGGGATTTTCTCGGCGGAGAGGGCAGCTACGAGGAACTGCTGGAATGCTTTGAGCGCGCAGGCATTGCGATGCGCGATGAAATAGACGAGTATTTTAAGAAGTTTAATGTTTAGGGCATTAAAAAATAAAAGGACTTATTTCTGCCACTTGAAAACGAGTATACCGCTTATACATAAAGCCACGCCTATAAGACTTTTTATTTCAAACGGAGATTTTTCAACACCGAATATACCGAACAATTCAATAAGATAAGCCGCCGCGATTTGTGAGATTACGATAATCATAACAGCCTGTGCTGGACCTAACGCCGCCATAGCGCGTATTACCGTATAGGTAATGGCGGCGCCTATAACGCCTCCTAAAAGCATATACCTGCCGTCAACGGCGAAAAGCGAGCCGAAGGCTCCCTTGAAACCGCCGAGGCACCAGGCGGCAACGCAAAAAGCGAGCGCCGTAAGATGCACAAATGAGGCGCAAACCCAAATGGACGTCTGTTTTGTTACGCCTTCGTTAAATACGCCCTGCATACTCATAAGCACGCCCGAAACAATAGCGATAGCGGCACCAAGCATAAAAAAACCCCTTTTCTTCACTAATTGTTGCCTGAAACAAATCAATTATGAAGGAAAGGGGAAAGTTATCATAAGTTTTTGGCTTTACACGTTAAACCTGAACAGTATAACGTCACCGTCTTTCACGATGTATTCCTTGCCCTCAAGCCTTACGAGACCCTTTTCCTTTGCCGCCGTCATACTGCCGCTCTCTATAAGCGCGTCATATGATACGACTTCGGCGCGGATGAAACCTCTTTGTATATCAGAGTGTATTTTTCCTGCGGCTATCGGCGCTTTTGTGCCTTTTTTTATCGTCCACGCGCGCACCTCCGGGCGTCCCGCCGTCAGAAACGACATCAGCCCCAACAGATCATAGCCGCGTTCTATAAGCAAATCAAGCCCGCCCGAGGTTATCCCGAGGTCGCTCAGGAACATCTCCTTTTCTTCGGGGGGAAGGGGCGCGATTTGCGCCTCAAGCTCCGCGCATATGGGCAGAACCTCGCTCCCTTCATCTTTGGCAAATTCGCAAACGGAAAGGTATTTTTCATTATTCATTATGCCGGCGGCAAAATCGTCTTCGCCCATATTGCAAACATATATAACGGGCTTTAATGTTAAAAGAGAAACGGTTTCTATTATGTTTTTCTCATCCTGCGTCATAGGAATTGACCTTGCCGTAATACCGTCGTTGAGCGCCGCGAAAGCCCTTTCGAGAAAGCTTAGCTCGTCCGCGAGCGAACGGTCTCCCTTTAAAGCCTTTGCCGTTCTGTCTATCCTGCGTGAAAGCACCTCGGCGTCGGCCATAATAAGCTCTAAATCAACCGTTTCTATATCGCGAATAGGGTTAATATCCCCGCCTATATGAATAATATTATCATCTTCAAAGCATCTGACAACATGAACGATGGCGTCAACCTCGCGTATATGAGAGAGAAATTTGTTGCCAAGCCCCTCTCCTCTCGACGCGCCGCTTACAAGCCCCGCTATATCGACAAATTCAATAGTCGCCGGAGTGACCTTATGCGGCGAATACATAAGGGCGAGGTTGTCAAGCCGTTTGTCCGGAACGCTTACCGCCCCGACATTCGGTTCGACCGTGCTGAAAGCGTAGCTTGTCGCCTGCGCGCCCGCGTTAGTCAGGGCGTTGAAAAGCGTGCTCTTGCCGACGTTCGGCAAACCGACAATTCCGAGCTTCATAGATTTCAGTCCTTTTGCGTAAATTATAAACAACAAAAACACTTTATCATATGTGCAAAGGCAAGTCAATAAAACGAGTTGTTTGTAATGGAAAACTATTCTGTAAATTTTTCAAACACGCTTGTATTACTTGATTTTTCCTTTTGCTGTCTGTATAATAAACGGGAAGAAAAAAACGGGACTGAAAGGGTAATATTTATGGTTTGCCTAAAAGATATGAAGCGTATCGTTATTAAAGTCGGCACCTCGACGCTGACTTATGAGAACGGAAAGACCAACATAAAAAGAATGCGCGAGCTTGTGCGTACTGTTTGCGATTTTTCCAATTTCGGGATTGAGGTTGCGCTCGTCACCTCCGGCGCTATCGGTGTCGGAGTCGGGAAGTTAGGGCTTTGTGAAAGGCCTCAGGATACGCCGTCGCGGCAGGCGGCGGCGTGCGTCGGTCAGTGTGAGCTGATGTTTATGTACGATAAGTTTTTTCAGGAATACGGCAATACTGTAGGTCAGCTGCTCATAACAAAAAGCGATATTGAGGATAAGGAGCGCGGCGCGAATTTAATCAACGCGTTCGAAAAGATTTTTTTGTTCGGCGCAATCCCGATAATCAACGAAAATGACTCCGTCGCGGTAGAGGAAATTGTTTACGGGGACAACGACAATCTTTCAGCCCATGTTGCGCGGCTTATCGGGGCGGATTTACTGATAATACTGACGGATACGGACGGGCTGTTCGACAAGAACCCGCACACGCAGGAGGACGCCGTGTTAATTCCCGTTGTAAATCAAATTGACGAAAGCGTGTTTGAAATAGCGCAGGGCAAGGGCAGCTCCCGGGGTACGGGCGGTATGTTTACAAAAATTCAAGCGGCGAAGCTTGCGGGCGAAAACGGAATACCGACGGTTATTATGAACGGTCAAAATCCGGAGGATATGTACAGGTTGATGGAAGGCAGGCAAGTCGGAACGCTTTTTACGGTTTAGGAGGAGCTTATGACTGTTAAGGAAATCGGCCGGCAGGCAAAAGAGTCCAAGGTTGTTTTAGCGGCGGCAAAAACGGCTGTTAAAAACGCGGCTCTCGGTAAGATTGCGGACTTTTTAGTGCGCGACACGGATTATATTATCAGCGAGAATAAAAAGGATATTGACGCGGCAAAGGCAAACGGTATGCCGGACTCTATGCTTGACAGGCTCGCCCTTAATGAAAAAAGAATAGCGGATATGGCGAAGGGCGTGAAGGAAATTGCCGCGGCGGCTGACCCGGTGGGCAGGCTCTTGTCAGGCGGCACGCTGAAAAACGGCTTAAAGCTGCAAAAGGTGGCGGCGCCGCTCGGCGTTATTGCGGTGATATACGAGTCGCGCCCGAACGTTACGGCGGACGCCGCCGCGCTCTGCTTAAAGTCGGGTAACGCCGTTATATTAAGGGGCGGCAAGGAGGCTGTAAACTCCAATAAGACGATAGCTGGTATTATGAAAGAGGCTGTGCGGCTGGCGGGGCTGCCCGCCGAGGTAATAGGCTTTGTTGAGGATACGTCAAGGCAAAGCGCGGCGGAGCTTATGCGCCTTAACGAATATGTGGATGTTCTTATTCCGAGAGGCGGCGCGGGGCTTATAAAGTCATGCGTTGAAAATGCGACTGTACCCGTTATTGAAACAGGTACGGGAAATTGTCATATTTATGTTGATGAAAGCGCCGATACCGATATGGCGGTAAAAATTATCGTAAACGCCAAAACAACGCGCGTTTCGGTCTGCAATTCCTGTGAGAGCCTGGTTATTCATAAGAATATTTTAGAAAAGGCGCTGCCCTTGATAGCGAATGCGTTAAAAGAAAAAGGCGTTGAACTGCGCTGTGACGAAAAGGCGCTGAAAGTTCTGCCCAATGAGATAAAGGCGTCAGAGGAAGACTTTTTTACAGAATATCTTGACTATATTATTTCAATAAAAACCGTTTCCGATATAGACGAGGCGATAAGGCATATCAATAAATACGGCACGGGTCACAGTGACGCTATTATTACAAAAAGCCTTGAAAATGCAAACAAATTTTCAGACGCTGTGGACTCCGCCGCGGTATATGTGAACGCCAGCACGCGTTTTACGGACGGCGGCGAGTTCGGTTTCGGGGCGGAGATGGGCATATCCACGCAAAAGCTGCACGCCAGAGGTCCCCTCGGGCTAAACGAGCTGACCTCGGCGAAGTATGTGATTTACGGCGACGGTCAAGTGCGATGATAAAGGGCGTTGTGAACGATTATAATCTGATAGTAATAGGCGGCGGGTTGACGGGTGTTGCCGCGGCGGTTGCGGCTGCGCGGCAAGGGCTTAAGGTTCTGCTTGTCGAAAGCTCTGGATGCTTAGGCGGAGCGGCTTCAAATAACTATGTATATCCCTTTATGACCTACTGGACAAACGGGGAAAAGGACGGGATAAAACATAAACGGTTTCTTTCGAGAGGTATTTTCGAGGAGATAGGAAAGAAATATCAAGAGCTTGTGCCGGACGGCGACTATCAGCGTTTCAACACCGAATTTTTGAAAATCACCCTTGACAGAATTGTCACACAGGCGGGGGTTTTGGTGCTGTTCGACACCTCTCTTTGCGGGGTAAAGCTTGACAAAAACAAAATAGTGTCCGCAAGCTTAGTCGGAAAAGGCGGAGTGCTTACATTTTCCGCCGACTTTTTTATCGACTGCACGGGCGACGCCGACCTTGCTTTTATGTGCGGCTGCCCGACAGTGCTCGGCAGGAGCAAGGACTCCCTGTGTCAGCCGATGACGCTTTGTTTCAGAGTCGTAAACGTCGATATGGAGGGCTTTGCCGAGGAAAAGCCGCGTATGCAGGAGCTTTATAAGGAGCTTCAGGCACAGGGGAAAATAAAAAACCCGCGTGAGAATATATTAGCTTTTACGGGGCTTGGAGACGGCATAGTCCATTTTAACTCCACCAGAGTTATAAAGCACAACCCCACAGACCCGTTCGAGCTGTCAAAAGCCGAGATGCTCGCGCGCGAGCAGATGGCGGAGCTGTTCTTTATGCTGAAAGAGAATTTTGGCAGCTTTAAGGACGCCGTCCTGCTGACCGGCGCGGTCAAAATCGGCGTTCGGGAGAGCAGGAAAATTGAGGGGCTTCATACTTTAACGCAAGAGGAATTAAAAAATTGTACCGTTTTCCCCGATGCCGTCGCCGCGGGGAATTACGATATAGATATACACAACCCCGAGGGCGGGGGGACGAGCCACTACTATTTCAAGGACGGGGAGTACTATACCATACCTTACCGCTCGCTTATCCCGAAAGGGATTGACAACCTTTTAGCGGCGGGCAGATGCGTTTGTGCCACGCACGAGGCGCAGGCGTCGATAAGAATAATGCCGATATGCTGTACATTGGGCGAGGCGGCGGGAATAGGCGCGGCGGTGGCGGTAAAAAGCAAAAAGGCGGCAAAAGAAGCCGATACGGATGAAATCCGAAGAATACTGAGAGAAAACAACGCGGTTATTGATTGATTAAATCGGGAGGAAAGTTTAAAAGATAAATCTTTTAAACGGGAAGTTTTGTCCTTTTACATCATAGGTGAAGATGTAGATCGGCTTCGCCGAACGGACAAAACTTCCGCCTCGCAGCGAAAGGATGGTCATATAGATGGACGGCAAGGAGTTTGAGTCCTTCGAGGATACGGCGCAAAACAGCGGAGAAACAGCGGATATCCTTGATGACGAATGGGATAGGCCGCGTCAAAGGCGCAAAAAAAGGCGTCCGTGGGCGTTCCCGCTGGGCGTCTGCATGCTTGTTTTGTCCCTTATAGGCGTTTATACCGTCGTTTCCTCCTTAGCCGGATTTATCAGGGAAAAGACGGATAATTCCAAAGAAATCGCGTATTACAACGCTTATCTGACATGGGTGGTAGCCAACGACCCCGATTCGTTCGACGACATTTCAAAGGCTAATAGGTCCCAGCTTCTCGATATTTCAATTCTTTCACTCCTGTACGACTCGCAGAACAACATTCAATACGAGCTGACGGAGGAGGGGCTTGCCGTACCCGCCGCGGACGTCGGGAAGTATTATACAAAGCTTTTCGGAACGGAGCTTGCCGTAGAGCATATGACCGTTTCGGGACTCGGATATACCTTTTCGTATGATGAAAACAGCGAGATGTATTATATCCCGATAACAGGCGTGACGCCGCCGTTTACGCCGAGAGTCACGAAGGTCGATAAGTCGCGGGAAACCGTTGTGATAACAGTCGGATATATAGGTACTGATAAGCTTGCCGTAAATCCCGACGGCTCGGTTTCGGGGGCACAGCCGGATAAATATATGAAAATAACGCTCAGAAAATCCGGAGGGGAGTTCTGTATCTATTCAATCCAGGCGGCAAACCCGCTTGAGACAGGAAGCTGATATGCGGACTGATGTCCGCAACGAACAATGAACAGTGAACAATGAACAGTGAACAATTCAGGGCGGGCTCCGCCCGCACCCATTATATAAGGAGAGTAATGTGAAAAAGAAATACTTACTTGCGCTACTGCCCGCCGCGGCGGCAGCGGCGGCGTCCGTGCCGCTCATACGGCTGATGAAAAAGCCTGTTAAGGAGCGCAATTTGATACTTGAAAGAAAATATACAGCCGCGCTGGCGCGACTGCATAAAAACATTCCCGACGCTATGCCGCGGGATTTTGAGGGAAACTCCTGTACGGGGGGCGCGTTTTTGAGCGAGCCCGCCAAGGGCGCACGTTGGAATTTCGGGTACGCGAAAATCAGCACGCTGCCCGCCGACATTCTTAAAAAGCCGTACTATATCGGCGGCACCGTGATGGTTCCGCTCAATAAAGCCGAGGCGGTAGAGGACGGTTTATTTGTAAGAACCGTCTGCCTTGACGACGGCAGCGGGCGGGGGAAAACGGCTTTCGCGGTCGTTGACTGTATCGGGCTTTCCAACGCCAATGTACGCGCCGTGCGCGGGAAGCTGAAAAGCTTTATGAGCGAAAACGGCGTCTCGTGCGTCAATGTCATATCGACTCACACCCACAGCGCCGTTGACACGATGGGGATATGGGGACCCGTACATACAGTATATAAAAACAACAAAGCCGTACTCGGCGGCAAAAAAGAGGGAGAGCTTCAAAACTCCGCGGACGAAGGCTATATGGAGTTTTTGCTTGATACCGTTGCCGAAAGCGTAAAGATTGCCTGCCGCGATATGAAGCCGGGCAGACTCTATACAGCGCAGATAGGGAGCAACAGCCGCGAGCGCTTCTCTGAGGATGACGGCGTTATTGAGCAGGGGCTTTCCGATTATTTGTGGGACAGGCGTCCGCCGAAGGACAATTCGACGCTTCTGACGCGTATTCGTTTCGTTCCCGACGATAAAAACGCACAGGAAACGCTGATTGTAAGCTGCGCCGCGCACCCTTACATAAATTCGCTTCCCATCAGAGGCAAAAATACAGGGCGAACCATTTCAGGCGATTTTGTTTACTATATGGGCGAAACGGTTGAAAAGACGGGGAAAAGCTTCCTGTTCTTAAACGGCGCGGTCGAGGCGGTCTATCCGAGAAGACTGTACAGCGACAGGTTAAGGAATATTGAGCAGGCAAAAGCCGTCGGCGCCGAGCTTGCGATGATAACGCTCGCGATGACGAAAACGGCGGGTGAAATCAAAAACAGCGAAGCCTTAAACCCTGATATTTATGAAAGGTCTATGGGTATTTTCAAGGACGGCGAAAAGAGCCAATACGCGCTCTGGCTCGAGAAAAAAGGCGATACCGTCGTTCCCGAAAGGGAGGCGGAGCCGCTGCTCAATATACGCGTAACCGAGACGCTTTTACGCGCGGACAATCCGCTGTACGTCCTCATAGGCAAAATGCGTATCGGGAATTTCGGCTTTCGGCGCACTTTGGACGGCGCTTACTGCGCGCTTACGGAGGTAGGCTATATGGAGATAGGGAAAGAGCTGAAATTCGCGATGATACCGGGCGAGATGGACCCGTCGATAACGAGCGGCACATTGGTGATGAAGGGCGAAAACGTCTGGACGGGCGAGGATTTCCCGCTGCCCTCCTTAGAGGAAACGGCGGGTACGGACAAGCTCTGCGTAATAGGGCTTTGCAACGACGCCATCGGCTACATCATTCCCGACAACGACTTTTTGATGGTGTTTTTCGGCTCGTCCGACTGCGCCTATAAACTGTTCGGCAGCCATTATCAGGAGATTTTCTCGTTCGGCAGAACAACGGCTTCGACGCTTGTCAAAGCGTTTATAAAAGCGGCGAAACGGAATTAGTTGCAGGTTGGAAGTTGCAAGTGGCAAGTGAATGGCAAGAACTCAAATTATTCAAGAACTAAAATAAAGAACTCAAATCACAAATGAAATTTGAGTTCTTTTATTTAGAT
>CAZQXZ010000090.1:0-8462 GCA_964597515.1 uncultured Eubacteriales bacterium
CTTGCCGAAGGCGGCGGCAAGGTTTTTTGTGAAATAGCGGCTTGTTCCGTCAAGGCGGCTAAGGAACTCGGCGTTAAAAACCTTATTGTTACGACAGGGCAGGAAAGGGCGGATATAACGCGGGAGCGTCAGCATGATAACATTGTCCGCGCCCTTATTGCCGCCGCGCCGATTTTTGAGGAAAACGGCGTCACGGCTATTTTGGAGCCTCTGAATATCCTTGTTGACCATAAGGGCTATTACCTTTCCTCCTCGGCGCAGGCGGCGGACATATTGAAAGAAGTCGGCAGCAATAACGTAAAAATGCTGTTCGACATCTATCATCAGCAGATTACAGAGGGCAATGTGATAAATAATATAAATAAAAACATTGAGCTTATCGGGCATTACCACGTCGCCGACAATCCCGGCAGACACGAGCCGGGTACGGGCGAACTCAATTATTCCATGATTTTTAAAGCGATAGAAGACACGGGCTATAACGGATATATCGGACTCGAATTTTCGCCGACGCGTTCCCATACCGGCGCACTCAAAAGCGTGCTTGAAATTTAAAGCTTTACAGAACTCTGATAACAGTTTATTATTAAGCGGATAACAATCGGACTGTGCTGTTGCATATGCAGAAAGCTGAGGTAAAATGATGATTGCAAAAAAAACTTGCTCACTACTTCTTGCTCTTATTCTGAGCGTAATATCGGCGCCGCTTACGGGAATTCGCGTCTCGGCGGCGGATTGGGAATATTATTTAGATTATGAAATAACAAATGAAGGCACGGAGGTTGAAATAACCGCATGCGATTTGTCGGTAAGCGGAACCCTTGATATCCCGAGTGAAATTGAAGGGCTGCCTGTCGTGAGCATCGGTGACTGGGCTTTTGGTAATTGTTCATCGCTTGAGGGCATAACAATTCCGGACAGCGTTATAAACATCGGCGAATGCGCTTTTTACGGCTGTATATCGCTTACGGATATAAGCATACCGGACAGCGTAACAACAATAGGGATTTTTGCGTTTGTGCTATGCAATATGCTTGAGGAAATAAACGTTTCTCCTAACAATGCTTATTACGCCGATATTGACGGTGTCTTGTTTAACAAAGAAATAACGTCGCTGATAGCCTATCCGTCCTCAAAAGCTGTTTCTTCATATACGGTTCCGTATGGGGTGACGCATATCGGCGATTTCGCATTTGCGTTTTGCGCCAATGTTTCAAATCTGACGCTGCCGGACAGCTTGGAATACATTGGAGTGGGTGCTTTCGTTCTTTGTGCGTCGCTTATCAGTATTGAAATTCCGTACAAAGTGGAAAGCATTGAGGATGAAGCGTTTTTCGGATGCGAATCCCTTATGAGCGTAAATATAGCGGAGGGCGTCACATGTATTAAAGCCTATGTGTTCAACGGCTGTTTATCGCTTGACAGTATCAGCTTGCCGGACAGTATTACAAGCATCGAAAGCGATGTGTTTTATGACACGGCGTATTATAATGATGAAAACAACTGGGAAAACGGTGTTTTGTATATAGGCAGGCACTTGATACAATCAGATTACGGAATTGCATCCGACTACGCAGTCAGAGAAGGTACGCTTTGTATCGCGGACAAAGCTTTTCACGATAATAACTCGCTTATTAAAATTACGGTGCCGGCAAGCATTAAAACCGTACCGCTGCAAGCCTTTTCTTTTTGTCCGTCTCTTGAAACCGTAATAATCGCATACGGCGTCGAGGTTATTCAGGATTATGCGTTTTACGGCTGCCCCAAGCTTAAAGAAATCGCCGTTCCGAATACCGTTAAAAACATCGGCGCGCTGGCTTTCGGCTACGATGAAACACAGAAGGTTTCCGGTTTTACGGTTTACTGCTGTGAAGGCGGCGCGGGTGAGCAGTATGCGGTTGAGAACGAATTTTCATATGTGAGCGTTTCGTCTCTGCTTCCGATTAACGGCTCGGTATTCACAGTCTGCGACGGGACGGGAACGGCTGTTTCAGCCTCAACGGGATTGAGAGTCTCCTCGCTTCTTTCAGAATTTGCAAACGCGAACACCGCTGTCTGCAAAAACGGAGACCTGCTTTCCGCCGGCGCTTTCGCGGGGACAGGTTGCGAGATTAGGCTAATGAGCGGCGGGTCAACCCTTGATTTGCTGGCGATAGTGATTGAAGGCGATATAAACGGTGATTCGTCTGCGGATTCGCTTGATGTATTCCTGATGGACGGTGTTCTCAACGGACGCTTTGTTTTAGACGGCGTGTATTTTTCGGCGGCTAATCTCGATTTGGCTGACGAAGCGCTTGATATAAACGATTTTTCCGCCGTTATGAACAGGGCTGTCGGCAAAACCGAATAGTACCGAATAGTGTTGAAAAACAAAGGCGGCAGCCCCACGAAACGGGTCTGCCGCCGATTATATATTTTAAAGAGACATAAATTCATCTCTAAACCACACGTCTTTTATTTCAAAAGCTTTTCCGTTCAGGTAATGAAGCGCGCCGGCGTCTGATTTAAAGTCGAAAATCAGCTTATAGGAGCATAAAAACTGCTTTTTATAGGCGCCGTATTTTTTGTTGTCCGCGTTTTTGCCGTATTTACCATCACCTAAAAGAGGGTGTCCGGCAGACGCGAAATGCGCTCTTATCTGATGCGTCCTGCCCGTTAACAGTTCGGCCTCGACGAGCGAAAGCCCGTTGTGAAAATCAAGGACGCGGTAAGCGGTCAAAATTTCCTTGGATTTGTCCGTCTTGCTTTTTGAAACAGAAACAAGGTTATTTTTTTTGTCCTTTTCAAGAAAGCCGGTCAGAACGCCCGATTTAACCTCAAAGCTGCCAATGCAAACGCAAAGATAGAGCTTGCGAAGCTCCCTGTTTTTAATTTTTTCATTTAAAATTCTAAGAGCCTCGGCGTTTTTGGCGGCTATTATAATTCCCGTTGTGTTTCGGTCAATTCTGTTGGCAAGGGCAGGGGAGAAGGAATTCTCGTTTTCCGGTTCATACTCGCCCTTTCCATACAGATAACGCGCAATCCTTGTAATAGCGGTATCGCCGTACTCGTTTTCATCGGGGTGCGATAAAAGACCGGCGGGTTTATTGAGAAGCAGTATGTTCGCGTCTTCGTATATGACGTTTACGGATTTGCCGGCTTTTATAAAATCGTATTTACGTTCGCCGTCACTGAAAAACTCGTCGCTTATATAAAGTTCTAAAACGTCGCCGTCGCTAAGCCTCGCGTCAAAGGGGCAGCGCTTGCCGTTCAGCTTAATTTTTTTCTCCCGTATATATTTGTACATAAGCGGCGGCGGCAGGAGGGGTACGCTTTTTCTCAAAAAGCTGTCCAGTCTCCGGGCGCTGTCATTTTTGTTTACGGTTATTGTTTTCATTCGCGTTTATCCGCCTTTTTAAGCTCACGTGCTATGGCTTCAATTTTTTTAAAACGTCTGCCTACGGAGCAGCGCGACATTGGCGGGTTCATCATCTCGCCGAGCTCCGAAAGCGTCGCCTCCTTGTTTTCGAGCCTGAGCCTCGCCAGAGACGCCAGCTCGTTTTCGATGCTTTCGAGGGAGCCAAGACGTGCAACTGTGTTAATGTTGTCTATCTGAACCATATTGGCTTCGATAGTCCTGTCCATATTGGCAGACTCAAAGTTATACTGCCTATTTATTTTGTTGCGCATATCCTTGGATGCGCGAACGTTCATCATATGCAGAAAAGAGCTTGTCGCACCCATAGACCCTAAAATATCCTCTATACTCTCGCCGTCCTTGATATACAGCGAATAACCGCTCTTACGCCGTATTTGCTTAGGTGTTACGGAAAGCTCCTCGATTACCCTTTTAAGGTCGAGCGCAAGCTTATGCTTCGGGGTGATAAACTCTATATGATAATCCTTTTCGGGGTCGGTGACAAAGCCGCAGGAAAGGAACACGCCTTTTATAAAGGCGTTGATACAGCACTCGTTATCGAAATTCGCGTGGTTTATCCTAAGGGCAATTTCATTTCCGTCATAACCGAATTCATTCAGGATTGCGGCGCAGTCCTTGCGATTTTTAACGCTGACCGTATATTTACCCGCCCGTGAGCGGGATACCTCGGGAGTGATACTGAAAAGTCCTTTTATCCGTCTTGAGTATAAATCGGCGACATCAACCGATTGGGTCAGTATCGAAATTTCAGCCGTTGAAAAGGCGCGCCCGAACAGCAAAAGACCGAAGCACTCGGCCTTTTGACAGCATGGCGCGCTTTTTATGGCGCACAGTTCTTTTTTAATGTTTTCAGAAAAAGACATTTTTGTTACCTTAAAACTTCTACTTCCGTTTCAAGCGTTACGCCCGTTTTTTCAAATACCGTTTTTTGTATATAGCTTATAAGTTTTAAAACATCCGAAGCGGACGCGTTTTTTTCGTTGATTATAAAACCTGCGTGTTTTTCGCTGACCTTAGCCCCTCCGGTTGAAAAGCCCTTTAAACCGCATTGCTCTATCAGCGCTCCGGCAAAACCGTTTTCGGGGCGTTTAAATACGCTTCCGGCACTCGGATATTCAAGCGGCTGTTTTTGACGTCTTTTTTCCATTAACTCGTCCATTTTGGACTTAATTTCGGACTTACAGCCCTTTGCGAGCCTTACGCAAACGCCCGTTATAACAAACTTATTTTTCATATAAGCGGACTGCCGATACCCGTAATCCAACTCGTCTACCGATAGACTCCCCTCATTAAAATCATTGTCTAAGTGCGAGCAGAAGAGGATAACATTTTTCATCTCACCGCCATAAGCTCCCGCGTTCATATACGCCGCGCCGCCCGTAAAGCCCGGTATGCCGTATGCGAATTCAAGACCCGTCAAAGAATTCTCATATGCGAAGGCGCAAAGACGCGAGAGCAGAACGCCCGCGCCGCAAAAAACGGTAAATTCGTCCGTAAGGCGCATTTCGTTAAGTCCCGCCGTGCGTAAGACTATTCCGGCAAGCCCCTCGTCGGGGGCGAGCACGTTACTGCCGTTTCCGAGCAACGTGAACTTAACGCCGAGGTTTTTGCACGCTTTTAATATTTCGGCGAGGGCGTGAACGGACTTCGGCGTTATGACCGCTTTAACAGGACCGCCGATTTTAATACTTGTAAGCTCCTTAAGCATTGTATTCCTTTTGACCTCACAGCCGTTTATGGCTGCGAGGTCAATCAGCGAATTGATATTGTCCATAAACCGTACTCCTAAGGTTTTCAGAAGTCAAGAAGCGCCGAGCCTATAATTCCCGCGTCGTTACCCAAAGTCGCGCTTACGAGCCGTGTCTGATTAGCCGCATAAATACTGTAACGCTCTCTTTCAACGTGACGGCGAAGAGGGACGAGTATAGTCTCCTTCTCATGACCTACTCCGCCGCCGACACAGATAATATCGGGCTGGAGCGCGTTGATGATATTTATGATGCCGCAGGCGACGTAAAAGATATATCTGTCAACAACCTGCTTCGCCGCGCCGTCGCCTTTTCGCATAGCGTCAAAGGCGGTTCTGCCGCTGACCGCATCTATGTTATTGCTGACGAGATCCCACATAATGCTGTCTTGATTGTTACGCATAGCGTCCTTGGTCTGAGAGACCAGAGCCGTGGCGGAAGCGTATTTTTCCCAACAGCCGCGCCTGCCGCAGTTGCACTGCTCGCCGTCTATACAAATGACCATATGCCCCATTTCGCCCGCGGCGTAGTTAACGCCGTTGACAAGCTTTCCGTCGATAATTATACCGCTGCCGACCCCCGTCCCGAGTGTGACGGCGACAAAATTTTTCACGCCGTTTCCCGAGCCGGCGACAGCCTCGCCGAGAGCCGCGCAGTTCGCGTCGTTATCCAGATATACCGGTTTGTGCAGAAGCTTTTCAAGCATCGCCTTTGCGGGGACGTTCTCAAACTCTAAATTATTAGCGAATTCAATGACGCCGCTCGCTTTGTTTACAGACCCCGGCGCGCCGACTCCCACAGAAAGGATATCGTCGTAGCTTATTCCGGCGTCTTCAAGCGCCATATCGACTGCAGCTTTAATATCGGCAAAAATATCCGCCGCGGGACGAGGCAGATTTGTCTTAACCTTGCCTCTGCCGATAACATTAAGACTGCCGTCAACCACCCCCGCCGCGATATTTGTTCCCCCTAAATCGACACCCACTCTGTACATAAACGCCCCTCCTGAATAATATATGTTTAATAATTTTCTTTATTCTTAATAGTTCGGGCGCGGGCAAAGCCCGCCAAATATTGTTAAATGTTCACTATTCATTGTTCATTATTCATTACGGACATCAGTCCGCATATCAGTGCCACACTTCAAGCTCATTCTCGACAGGCTCGCCCTCGCTCATTCCGAGCTGCTGCAGCAGCTCCTTTGCGGCGTTATAGCCGAGCTTTTTCTGGCGGTTATTTATAGCGGCAATTTCTATTATTATTGAAAGATTGCGCCCGGGCTTTACCGGAACGACCGTAGCGGGTACTTTAATATCAAGGATATTAATATAGTTTTCCTCAATACCCATTCTGTCGTAAGCTTTTTGTTTATCCCACTGTTCAAGCTGGACGACCATATCTATTTTTTCCGTAATCTTGACGGCTCCCACTCCGAAAATATTTCTCGCGTTAATAACCCCAACCCCGCGAAGCTCGATAAAGTGCCTTATGTTGTCGGGTGCGGAGCCCACGAGTGTTTTCGAGGAAACCTTGCGTATCTCTACGGCGTCGTCCGCTATAAGCCTGTGACCTCTTTTTATAAGCTCGACGGCGGTTTCGCTTTTACCCACGCCGCTGTCGCCGAGGATTAGGACTCCTTCGCCGAAAACCTCTACAAGCACGCCGTGGCGCGTGATGCGCTGCGCCAGCTCGATGGCGAGATAGCTGATAAGCGTCGCCATAATAGAAGAGGTTGGTTCATCCGTTCGTAAAAGCGGGATGTTAAACTGTTTTGCGTAAAGAAGCATATCGCCGTCCGCGGGCAAAGACCGCGTTACTATAATTGCGGGCGGTGAAAGCTCAAATAATCTTCTGAGCCTGTTGTTCCTTGCAAGCTCCGGCAGCGCGTTAAGATAACTCATTTCCGTAAGACCGATAAACTCAATCCTCTCAGAGTCGAAATGGTCCTCATGCCCCGCGAAAATAAGACCGGGGCGGTTAACGTCCATAGATACAACCGAGAGCGTTTCGGCATTATCGGGAAGAAAAACGGTTTCAAGTGAATTGTCCCTGATTATTTTTAAGAGCGCGACTGAATATTTTGTTGCCATCTGATTACTCCTGTAGAAAATGCTAAGACTTTGGACAGCTGACCCTCCGCGTAAAAATAGAGTTACTTTATTATTATAAAACAAAAAATCGCATATGCCAAGCCTTTTTATCAAAAAAACGATAAAATACGTATAAGATTTTTTTAAAAAAGTATTGACTGCTTGAAAATATTGTGATATATTTACTTCACCTCTAAGAGGGTTCTTTTTTTGTGCCTTGAAATAGAGGGAGGCTATTCTAAATAGGAGGTGCCGTACAGTGAGAGTTAAAATAACGCTTTCCTGCACAGAATGCAAACAGCGCAATTACAACACGATGAAGGAAAAGAAAAACAATCCTGACAGGCTGGAGATGTCGAAATATTGCAGGTTCTGCAAGAAACACACTCTCCACAGAGAAACAAAATAAGGAGGTAGCTTGATGTCGGACGAAGAAATCAGAAAGACTGATGACGATACCGTAGAAAAAAACGAAAAAGCTGCCGACGCTAAAAGCAAGACAAAAAAGGTCAAAATAACAGACAAAAAAAAGAATGGGAAGCATAGCGGACCGTCTAAAGGCAATCCTTTTAATCGGATGTGGGCGGCTGTTGTTCGCTTCTTCAAAAATACAAAAGGCGAGGTTAAAAAAATCATTTGGCCCGGACGACAAATGGTTATAAAAAGCACGGGCGTAGTAATAGCCGCGATCATAGTAATAGGCGCGGGAGTCTGGCTTATTGACTACGCGCTTTCGGGCGGTCTCGGGCTTGTGAGAAAAGCTTCCGAGAAATACGAAACGTCTGCGCCGACCTCATCGGCGTCCGACACGACTGACCAATCCGATATGTCTGACACGGTGTCTGCCGGCACAACAGACAGCACCGCCGAAGACAGCCCGACGACAACAGAGAGTACGACAGCCGATTAATCCGGCTCTCTTGAAATATGGCGGAGGTTGACCAATGGCAGCTGATTCGAGATGGTATGTTATTCATACCTATTCCGGCTACGAAAACAAGGTAGCCGCAAATATTGAAAAAATAGTGGAAAACCGAAAAATGCAGGACGAAATCCTTGAGGTCAAGATACCCATGGAAATGGTAACGGAGATTAAAGAGGATAAAACCGTCGAGGTAGAGCGCAAGATTTATCCCGGTTATGTTATGGTCAAGCTTGCGGTTTATTCCGGAAACGACAACCAGCCGCGCATGTCGGATGAGACTT
>CAZQXZ010000091.1:0-8406 GCA_964597515.1 uncultured Eubacteriales bacterium
AATTTTTACGGTTCGTCCCCTGCCGCTTAAAAACGTTATATCGGTGAGCGTTCCCCAGGGGATATTCATTGTCCGAATTCCGCCTTTTCCGACCGCTTCGTTTACGCTGTTTGAAACGACGCTTTTCAGCATATTGGTATTTACATTGTTCAAAGACAGATGCGTAATACTGCCGTCCGGTCCGTATGAAATATCAACGATATCGGCGTATTCTGTTCCGGCTCCGGCAAGCGTGTCAATAACCGTATTGTTGATTATTCGCGTTATTTGGGCGTTTATGACCGCAGACGCGGAATTTCTTACTATCGGTCTTATCTTCGCGTCAAGCAAAAGCAAGGGTATGGCGCTTGCGATAAGCGTCGCGGTAAATCGGAATATAAAGGTTATAAGCCTGCTTTTCCGGTAATAACGCTTCGCTTTGAGCGGATGATTTCTTCCAAATCCGAAACATCTCAATTTATCACCCCCGAACAGTATATATTATATGCCTGTTCGGAAGGATATGTTAATATTTATTGCGGACTCTTTCGTGAAACACGAGCATATTATTTATATCAAGGACAGTCCCGTCGTCTAAGACGGCGGTGCCGTTCAGTCTGCCGAAAAGCTTGTCGGCGTGCTGCGATATGATACCGGCGCTCATATCCGTCCTGTCGTTATACCCTGGTGTAAATTCCATATTAAAGCGGTTGTCGTTAGAGGTCATATGCCATTTTTTCATAACGTCGCCCGGAATACCGAAATCGACTAAATCAAGCTTATGGCATTTGCCGTCGTAAAACAGCATATTTTCAGAAGCCGCCGACGTGTCTCCGAAGCCGTAACCGACGTTATAGCCGAACGGCTTTCCGTTAACAGTACCGCTTCCTATACCCCAGTACCAGGTGTTGTCGTATGTCCATACGCCCCTGCCCCAATCAAGAATTCCGAAATCCGCCGTATCGTCAAAGGTATATTCCTTTCCTTTGATTTTTGCATAGCCTTTCGCTCTCATACAGGTGATTTTCTGGTTGTAGTAGAACGCTTTTTTATCGTCCGCCCAAGGCGTCGCGATAACCATCGTATCCATAGGCGGGCGTTCAAGAAAAACTTCCGCCTCAAAGTCGCTGTGCGCGTAACAGCGCGTATATTTGCAGTATATATGCGTTTCGGTTTCGGTTTTGTCAATATGAAAATCGCAATGCTTTGATTTAAATAAAATATTCCCCCTCTCGCTTGTGCGTGGGAGGTTAAGCCTGCCCATCGGAAAAGCGACAGGCTCCAAAAAATCAAATTTTTCCTTAGTATTCAAATCCATAACGGCGGCGTCCGCAAAACCCATATAACGGTTGTCCGCGACGCAGAACGAAAGCGCGTAATTGCCGCCGGAGCTCGTAATAAGATAGTAGTCCCACTCCTTGACGCGCAGCTTATTCGCTTTAATATTTTCAGGGTTGTATTCGAGTATAAGGTGATTTGCCCAGCCCGCCTCGCTTAGTTGCCCGTTGGCGTTCAAAAGCTTTTTGGGAGTTTCGATTTTATGATTTTTATTCATTACGCACCTCAAAAAACACTTTATCATAACGCCGGATTTTTTACAAGTATCTGAAAAAATGTTGATATGCAATACGGTCTGTGGTATATTATATAACAAGAATACAATCCGTAAAACTCGGGAGGAATTTTATGTTTACCCGTAAACAAATGAAAAAAGCGGCAAAACTTAATTTAAAAAAAGATTGGCAGAGCGCAATCGGCGCCGCGGTACTCTCTTTTTTACCGTCATTATTTATCAGCGTTATCAGAGAGATATTAGAGGTATTGGGCTATATCGGCACGGTTGATTGGGAAGATTTTTTAAATTTTACTGTTCAAGAGCCGGTTAAGGGAGGCGTGCCGGCGGTAGAGTCGTCTTTTTCAATGCTCTCCCTTGCCGTAATCATACTGTTTATGCCGGTGCTGCAAGTTGGTTTCAGCAGATTTATTATGAAACTGCGAGGGGATTTGAGTCCGAAGGCGGCGGAAACCTTTGCGCCTTATAGGGAGGGAAATTGGGGCAACATAATATTTGTCACCTTATCCGTTTGGGTTTCAATCTTTTTTTGGTCGCTGCTTTTCATAATTCCCGGCATTATAAAAATGCTTCAATACGCTTTCGTGCCGCATATACTCGCCGCAGACCCATCCGTTTCTTCAAGCAGGGCGAAACAGCTCAGCAAAATGCTTATGAAAAACCGCTTAGGAGAACTGTTTGCACTCTATCTGTCTTTCATTGGATGGTTTATGCTTGTGGCTGTTATCACCGGAGCGTTCAACAGTTTATTATCATATATGCCTCTTATGGTATGGCATATCCTTGCGGTTATTATATCCGGATTGCTAAACTATTTTTATGTTCAGCCTTATCTTCAAGCTTCCGTCGTCGAGTTTTATTCCTGCCGCCGCGCCGAGCTTATATATATGGGCAAGCTTTCTCCGGACGAGCTGCCGTCCTTCGGCGCCGACTGGTACTCTCCCTATAATCCGAACGGACCGTATGCGAGCGCGCCGCAAGAATTTTTTTAGTGCAAGAATATTTTAAGAGCCGCCGCAAAACGAAACGTTTTACGGCGGCTCAATTTATGCGTTAAGAGTTACGGTTGCTTAAATAATCTTCCGTAATGCGCCCGTCCTGAACGCGCACTATCCTTTTTGCCCTCTCGGCAATACCCTGGTCGTGCGTTATAAGAATTATAGTTCTGCCCTCCTCGGACAGCTCCTCGAGTATTCTTATGACCTCCTCGCCCGAACGCGAGTCAAGGTTGCCCGTAGGTTCGTCCGCAAGTATAATAGGCGGTCTTGCCGCAACAGCTCTCGCTATCGCCGCTCTCTGCTGCTGCCCGCCCGAAAGCTGCGAGGGCAGATGCTTTTTTCTGTTGGAGAGACCGACCCTTTCAAGCGCCTCGTCGGAGAGTTTTCGCCGCTCCTCCTCACCCATACCGCGATAAACGAGCGGAAGCTCCACATTAGCCTGCGCCGTTAAGCTCGCAATAAGGTTGAAGCCCTGAAAGATAAAGCCTATCTCCCTGTTCCTTATGTCGGAAAGCTTATCGTCGTCCATAGTCGAAACATCCGTTCCGTCAAGCACATATGTTCCGCTCGTCGGAATGTCAAGAAGACCGAGCATATTCATAAACGTGGACTTGCCAGAGCCGGACTGCCCGATTATGGCCAAAAACTCACCTCTCTCAACCCGCAGTGAAACGCCGTCAAGCGCCCTGACCTCGTTTTCGCCCGGATTATATATTTTATACATATTTTCTACTTCAATTAAACTCATAAAACGCCTCCCGTAAACTGTAAAAATTATAACACGCCGTTTTTACAAGTCAATGAACAAACGGTAAACTTATATATCTGACAGGATTTTTTCGATAAGCTCTAAAAAAAGGGGCTCGCTCTCACAAAGCGGCTTCGAGTTATCAAAGGTATAATCATACGAATACTCGTCAACCCCATCGTCCGCCAAGTTGCCGTACCTGCCGTCTTGCCGAGTATCGCGCGTTATCAAAAGCGTAACGCAGTTATTATTTGCGGCTGAAACAAATTTTTCTATTTGGTCTTTCTCTCTTATATGAACAAATAAAATCTCCCCGTCGCCTTTTTGGAATTTTCCGTACTCGGAAAGCAGATACTGATTGGGAAGATCGTTATAATCGGCGAAAACGCGTTTAAGCTCCGCTAAAAAACGCCTTGACCGCAAATCCTTCTCGCCTTTCCAGCCGTAATTTGCCGCGATTTCCTTGATAGGCGTTATCGACGATATGTTTTCAGTCTTATAAATTTTTGAAGCCGCTTCGCACAGCGTGTCCTTTCCGGCGCCCCCGCTGCCGTTTATCACTACGCAAAGTTTTTTTATCGGTTTCATTATTTTCAGCCCGCTTTTCGTTTGTTAACGTAATTATACTTTGTATTGTACAAATCGTCAACTCGCTTCACAAAAGAATGTATATTTTTTTCACATACGCGAACAATATAAAAAAGCAAAAGAAAAAGGCGGTTACTATGAATGATAAAGAATACGGCGAGCTTGTAAAAAGAGCCTCTGAGAATTCTCCCCATCTTAAAAATGTTGTTAAGGCTTTTGTTTTCGGCGGTTTTATCTGCTGTTTAGGCGAGGTTTTTAAATTTATTTTTCAAAAATACACGTCTATGAGCGAGGATGAGATCAAGGCGGCTATATCTATATCTCTTATCGCGCTGACCGCGTTCTTAACGGGCATAGGCGTTTTCGATAAAATTGCCAAGCACGCCGGAGCTGGTACAATCGTCCCCATAACGGGCTTTGCCAATTCAATCGTATCGCCCGCCATAGAATTCAGCGCCGAGGGCAGAATACTCGGCACCGGAGCGAAAATGTTCAATATCGCGGGTCCGGTTATAGTTTACGGATGCGGCTCTGCGGCTTTATACGGGCTGATTGCCTATATTTTTTCGCTTTAGAAAGGAGTTTTTTTATGCCTGTACGCCAAGGAAGATATACCGTAATACTGCCGTCGCGCCCCGCCGTCGCCGCAACCGCCGCAATCGTCGGAAAAAAAGAAGGCGAGGGACCTTTGGCTTTGGACTTTGATAAAATCCTTGAGGATGAGTTCGCCGGCGAAAAAACCTTTGAAAAAGCCGAGAGCAAATTCCAGACAATGGCGGTATCCGCGGCGCTTGAAAAAGCTGCTCTGACTTACGGCTCGGTTGACTGCATATTCGCGGGCGATTTGCTTAATCAGTGTATCGGCTCATCTTTCGGAATGCGCGACTCCAACGCGCCCTTCGCCGGCGTGTACGGAGCCTGTTCGACAATGGCGCTTTCCCTCGCCATGTCTTCAATGATAATTGACAGCGGCGTTATGAATACATGCGTGGCGTGCACCTCTTCGCATTTCTGCTCCGCCGAAAGGCAGTACAGGCTGCCCCTTGAATACGGCGGGCAAAGGACGCCTACTTCCCAGTGGACCGTCACCGGTTCGGGCGCGGCGGTTATAAGAAATACGCCCTCGGCTCCCGTGCGTGTGGACGCCGCCATAATAGGCAGGATCCGCGACCTAAAAATTACAGACGCCAACAATATGGGAGCCGCTATGGCTCCCGCGGCAGCCCAGACCATCGCGTCATTCCTCGGCGATACCAATACCGTCCCGTCAGACTACGACCTTATTTTAACGGGCGACCTCGGGAAAACGGGCACCGAGCTGCTGTATAAGCTGATGGAAGCCGAAAACAATACAGATATTACGGGCGTTCACAACGACTGCGGACTAATGATTTTTGATCCGAAAAATCAGGATGTCCACGCGGGCGGCTCCGGCTGCGGATGCAGCGCCGTCGTCGTATGCTCGAATATCGTAAAGCGGATAAGCGCGAAAGAGCTTAACAAAGTTCTGTTTGTCGGTACCGGCGCGCTGCTGTCGCCCACGTCGTCGCTTCAAGGCGAGTCAGTACCCGCAATAGCCCACGGCGTCCTGCTCACTTCTGAATAGGAGAATTCATATGTCAAATAAAAAAATAAAAAACGAGGTCGGCGGCACGCTTGCGGCGGTAAACAGCGCGCAGAAATTCGTCGGCGTCCTGTCCATGCTTAAAAAGGCGGCGATTACTGCCACCGCGGTCTATGTCGCGGTAATGGTGTTTAAGATTTATAAAGAGAGCTGATAATCCGCATCGCAATATAAGCCTATACAGACGCTCCTATACGGATAAAACGAATTGCATAATAAGGAAAAGCGCACTGTGCCGCGTATTTAGTACGGTAATGTTTTCCCTGTCTTAAACGAGGATTTTGTCCTCGTTTTTTTTATTTTCTCATACCTTAGTATGATGTAAAAGATTTTTAAACATGCTATTATTTTTGGCGTAAAGGATTTATTAATCTAATATGGGGTGTTTATATGAAAAAAAGATTAAAAACAACGCTGGCAACGCTTATAAGCTTGTTACTTATCTTAAATTTTATTCCCGATTTTGGTATAATTTTCGGGCAGACCGCTTCAGGGACAAGATTAGAGGCGGAGGCAGCGGCTTTGGGGGGAAACTCCCGGGTATTCACCAATATGGTCGGCGCGTCGGGAAATAAGCTGGTCGGAAATATCAATACTGCCGGAAGCTATGTTCAGTTTAACAATCTACCGACAACGCAGTCTGTTGATATTTGTTACTCAAGCATAAATACTGGCACAATCAGTATTTATATAAACGGTACTCATGTCAAAGACGCCGTTTTTACATCTACCGGCGGATGGTACGGTGTGGGGAGCTTCAGTATTCTGCGTCTTTCTTTGCCACTTAATAAAGGCGATAGCCTTAAAATCCAATTTGACACCGGCGACGCCGTCTTAAATGTGGATTATATCGAATGCCTGCCTCCGACGTACACGAAGTTTGAGGCGGAGAGCGGAGTGGTTAGCGGTTCGGCAAGCGCGCAAGACGGTCAGACGGGCGCTTCGGGTTTAGCCGTGGTGGGAATGATGAATACTGCGGGTGCGTCGGTTACTTTTGAGGATTTGCCGGAAACGACATTCGTCAATATCGGTTATTCCAGCAGATATTCCGGAAAAATCAGCCTATATGTGAATGGCGCTCATATACGGGACGTCACTTTCGCCACAACCGGTACCTGGGTCGGTGCTGGGGTTTTCAAAAACATATGGCTCGAATTGCCGTTAAGCAAAGGCGACAGCCTTAAAATCCAGTATGACACGGGCGACACGGCGCTGAATATCGACTATATCGAATGCTTCAATTCGTCGTATCCTAAGTTTGAAGCGGAAAACGCGGTTACGAATGGCAGCGCGACAGTATTTACGGGGCAGGAAGGCGCGTCGGGGAGCACGGTGGTCGGAAATTTAAATACGAAAAACGCTTCTGTTACGTTCGCCAATTTACCGAACGCGTCGTCGGTGAATATCCGTTATTCCAGTAAATATACGGGTAAGATCAGTATTTACGTAAACGATACGTCTATGCGGGATTTAAACTTTACGTCAACCGGCTACTGGACGGGCGCGGTCGCTTTTCAATTTCTGTCGCTTAACATAAAAATCAGCGGCGGCGACAGCCTTAAAATTCAATTCGACGAGGGCGACGCGGCGCTCAATATCGACTATATCGAGTGCGTCTATACCAAACCGTCAAGGCTTGAGGCCGAAGACGCGCAAATGTTTATTGCGAACGCTTATCCGGGAATAGCGGGCGCGTCGGGAAACAAGGTAGCCGGAAATCTTAATCAAGTCGGGAGCTCGGTTTCGTTTAACTCGTTAACCAAGGTATATGCCGTTACGGTTCGTTACGCGAGTATGAATTCCGGCAGTATCAGCGTCTATCTGAACGGAACGCATACGCAGGACTTAGCGTTCACCGCTACCGGCGGATGGTTCGGCGAGGATTGTTTTCAAACGCTTTCGTTTTATATTGCCATAAACAACGGCGACAGCCTGAAATTCCAATACGACGCCGGCGACGCGCCTTTGTTTTTGGATTATATAGAGCCGGATAAAACGAAGTTCAGATTTGAGGCCGAAGACGGAGAATGTGATTGGGGAGCCGAAGTTCTCTCAAATCAGGAAGGCGCGTCGGGTAACAAGGTAGTCGGCAATTTAACGGACAACGCGCACTCTCTTGTAATCAGAGACGTGCCGCCTACATCAAGGATAGGCGTGCGCTACGCAAGCCCGAACACGGGAACCATTAGCCTCTCTATTAACGGCAAATACGAATTTATACAAGTACCGTTTACGTCTACGGGCGGATGGTCGGGCGAAGGCAAGTACAACACGGTGTATTTTGATGTGGATATAACAAGCGTTAGCTATATAAGATTTTCATATTGGCTTGGTTACGGTAACGCGAGTTTGAATATCGATTACATTGAACTGATTACCAATCTGCCCGAGGAGCCAACGACAGAACCGGGCAAGTTTGAGGCGGAGAACGCGACAATGTTGGGCGACGCCTCGGCTTTTCTGTGGCAGGCGGGCGCGTCGGGAAACGGTCTGGCGGGAAACCTCAATTCTGCGGGCAGCGCCGCTCTGTTTACAGGGCTTCCCGAAGCGAGCGCGATCGATATTCGTTACGCAAGCCCCAACGCGGGTACGATCAGCGTCTATTTGAACGACGTTCACGCGAAGGACGTCACGTTTACCTCAACCGGCGGATGGAACGGCGAGGGGAAATTCAATACCATAAGGGTGCCGCTGGCAATCGGTGAGGGCGATTCGCTGAAAATACAATATGATACCGGCGACGCCGTTTTAAACCTGGATTATATTCAGTGTTTCAACGCATTCGGAGCAGTTGGAGCACCGATAAGGCTTGAGGCGGAGAACGCGGCGATGTCGGGCAGCGCCACGGTTTTTTCGGGGCAGGCGGGCGCTTCGGGGAACTCTTTAGTGGGGAACC
>CAZQXZ010000092.1:0-8370 GCA_964597515.1 uncultured Eubacteriales bacterium
TCAGCGTCTTTAGCGTCAAGCTCTTTTTTATTCTTTTGGGCGACGGTGCGGGAATCAGCCCAGAATGCGGCTACTAAAGTGCCGACCGCGTTGAGCATGTGCCAAATCGAATGCCCCTGGAAATTGCCGAGCGCGAAGGAATTTATTTCATTGTCGCCCCAGGGAATGGTAATCACGAAGGAGATGGCAAAGATACTCAGCAGCACGGCGAGCAGTCTTCTCTCCCTTTTTTCGGTTTTTAAGTAGTTGACGGCAAGCACATAGATAAGCGGCAGCCCCGTTATGAAGCAGCCCATTTCGGCGAGTGAAAGTCCGCCGTGGTCGCCGCCCATGTCATAGGGAAGCCCGTCGGGGCCGCGTCCGCCGATCCATAAAAAGCGGTTATTAATGACAAAGACCTCAAACGCGAGAACCAAAAGTACAATCGCCGTCCATACGGTAACGACGGTCGTAATTTTCTTTTTGGTCTGCGGACGGTTTTCATAAAACTCAAAGGTAAAGCAGATGACGCCTCCCCACACCGTCAGCTCGGTAAAGGTCATATCCACAAAGCTCGCGAGCAGTTTTGTCGTCATCGTGTAGCGCGCGAACTCGCCGTAGTCGGCGGTATGCATGCCGACTGAGGTTACGGACGTAATCAGGAGAATGACAAAGAACATATACCAATACCATTTTTTTATGCCCTTTATGTACAGAATAAGGAGGGCGGCGACAGCTCCCATGGTGTATACCCAGTTGGTCATAACCGCGGAGTATTGCGCGCAGTACTCACCGAAGCTCGCGCCGCTGCCGCGCAGTTTAGCGTGAATGGCGTCCCAGCCGAGGTCGGTATGCTCCACGCCTTTTTCATCGGTGGCTCTGCCCAGGACATAATAATCATACCACGGAATAAAATTCAAGTTGGTGAGGGCGTGTTTAACGTCGGAGAACATCCTTGAAACACTGAAATCCTCCAGCTTTTCCGAAACGGATCTTGGAGGCTCCGAAACGGGGCTCTGAGTCTTTGCGGAGCTTTCCGAAACGGGCGCGGTTTCGGCAGCCGTTTCAGACTCGGAGGCGCCAGCGCCTAAAACGGACGGCGCGAAGGTAAACGCGAGAACAAGAATAATCGAGAGTAAGCATAAAGTTTTTTTAATAAGAATACCCCCTAAAGGTTTTGACCGTTTGGACGTGTCAAAATTGATACCCCATTACGGAGCCCATATTTTAATAATAACAGTTTGGAAATAAAAAGCAACTATTTAAATATTAAAATTCGAAGAAAGTTTTAGTTAAATTGTTAACAGATTGTTAATAAAGTCATAAATAAAAACAGAAGTTTACCGGAATTATAGAAAAATCCAAATATCAACATAATATATGGCGGCCCGCTAAATCGACGCCCTAAGGGTTCCGACAGCCTCTTTCAGCTCGTCCCATCCGATATTCAGCGGCGGCAAAAGGCGTATTTTATTCTTCGCGGTAAGTACGAGAAGCCCGTTTTCAATACATCTTGACACAGCCTCCTTTACATCGCCGTCTATTTCAATACCGAGCATAAAACCTTTCCCGCTGATGCTTTTAACACTTTGATGAGCCGACAGCTCTCTTCTGATGAAATCCTCTTTTTTTATGATTTCCGAAAGCAGGCGCTCGTCTATCCTTTCAATTACCGACGCCGCTGCGGCGCAGACGACGGGGTTTCCGCCGAACGTGGAGCCGTGCGAGCCGGGTATCAAAGCGTTCTCAAATCTCTCGGAAAACAGCGTGGCGCCGATAGGAAGGCCGCCGCCAAGCCCTTTGGCGGTCGTGACGATATCCGGATTTAAACCATAGTGCATATACGCGTAAAATTTGCCTGTCCTGCCGTTTCCGGTCTGAACCTCGTCTATGATAAGCGGAACCTTGTACTCGCCGGACAGCTCCTTAACCGTTTCGATAAGCTCGTCGGAAAGCGTCCGAACGCCGCCCTCCCCCTGTATGATTTCAAGCATAATGGCGGCGCATTTATTGTCTTGCGCAAGTCCTCGTATGCTGTCGGTGTTATCCGTGTCGGCATACAGAAACCCCTCTGTAAAAGGCTTAAAATCAGTGTGGTACTGCTCCTGACCCGTAGCCGCGAGCGTCGTTATTGTTCTGCCGTGAAAGCTGTTTTTAAGCGTGATGATATGATGATGCCCCTCGCCGTTTTTAAGCAGGGAAAACCGTCTTGCCGCCTTTATGGCGCATTCGTTTGCTTCGCCGCCGGAGTTTGAAAAAAACACCTTGCTCATACCCGATTTTTCGCACAGCAGCTTTGCTAAACGCGCTCCCGGCTCTGTATAATACAGATTAGAGGTATGCTGGAATTTACAAATCTGCTCGCTTACGGCGGTTTGCCAAGCTTTATCGCAAAAGCCGAAGGCGTTTACGCCGATGCCGCTCGTCAAATCGATGTACCTTTTACCGTTTTCGTCAAAAGCGACGCTGCCCTCGCCTTTTGCTATAACGACGGGAAACCTCGCGTATGTGTTTATAATATGCTTTTCATATGCTTCTTTTATGTCCATAACTTCTCCTTATTTATGGCAAGATGGAAAACGCCTGAGGATGCGGGAAATTTTGTGTTTAAGGCATATTGGGTTTTTACAGGAACATTGTCCCGATACCCTCGTCCGTCAGAATTTCTATCAGTATGGAATGAGGGACTCTGCCGTCGATGATGACGACTTTTTTTACGCCTTCGCGTATAGCCGTGATACAGCAGTCGATTTTCGGTATCATACCGCCCGATATGACGCCTTTTTCTATCAGAGACGGGGCGTCCTCAATTTTTATTTCGGGAATGAGCGAGCCATCGTCGTCCTTATTGTTTAAAATACCCTTTGTGTCCGTCATTGAGATAAGGCTTTCCGCATTAAGCGCCGCCGCGATTTTCGCCGCCGCCGTGTCGGCGTTGATGTTGTAGACGTTTCCGTCTCTGTCGCAGCCGACGGTAGCTATGACGGGTATGTAACCCTTTTCAAGCAAATCGGTTATCGGAGCGGCGGTAATCTTAGTTATCTCGCCGACAAAGCCGAGCTTTCGGTTGAGCATTTTCGCTTTTATCATATGACCGTCGGCGCCCGAAAGCCCCATCGCCCTGCCGCCTATGCTTTGCAGCAGGTTGACAAGCCCCTTGTTTATTTTACCCGAAAGCACCATCTGTACTATTTGGGCGGTTTCGGCGTCCGTTACGCGAAGACCGTCCACAAATTCAGATTTTTTGCCCAAAGCCGCCAGCGTCTGCGTTATTTCGGGTCCTCCTCCGTGTACGAGAACCACCTTGACGCCGATTAGCGAAAGCAGAACGATATCAAGCATAACAGACCTTTTAAGCTCCTCGCTTTGCATGGCGCTGCCGCCGTATTTGACGACGACTATTTTACCGTTATATTTTTGTATATAGGGCAGCGCCTGAACGAGAATGTCCGCCCTTTGTTCGTTTGAAAGCTTCATACAATCTCCTCTTTATGTTCTGTAATCACCGTTTATTTTAATGTAATCGTAGGTCAAATCGCATCCCCACGCCGTAGCTTCACAGCCGCCGGCATTCAAATTGACGAGGATTTTGATTTCGTCCTTTTGCAGTATCTCTTTCGCTTTTTCCTCAAAAAAGGGTACGCCGCTCCCGTTTTCGCATACCGTTATTTCGCCCGCCGCGGACTTGAATGAAACGCCTATTTTCATAACGTCTATGTCCTCGCCCGCATAGCCCGCCGCACAAAGAATTCTGCCCCAGTTCGCGTCCGCGCCGAACATAGCCGCCTTGACGAGGGACGAGCGGATTACGGATTTGGCTATTGCCTTGGCGGTCTTTTCGGACGGCGCTTTTGACACGGCACATTCGAGCAGCTTTGTTGCGCCCTCGCCGTCGCCCGCTATCATTTTGCACAGCGCTTTTGTGACCGTTGAGAGAGCCTTGCAAAACTCGTCAAAATCCTCGCCTTCGCCTGTAATCATATCATTCCCCGCAAGTCCGTTCGCGAGAACGCTGACCATATCGTTTGTCGAGGTGTCGCCGTCTACGCTTACCATATTGAAAGAATTCGCAACGTCCGCCGATAGTGCCTTTTGAAGCATTTCGGGTGAAATTGCGGCGTCGGCGGTAATGAAAACGAGCATCGTCGCCATATTGGGATGAATCATACCCGAACCCTTTGCCATTGCGCCGAGCTTACATTCTCTGCCGCCAAGCGTAAAGGACACGGCGTATTCCTTGATTTTGAGGTCTGTGGTCATTATCGCCTCGGCGGCGCTTTTGCCGTCTCTTTTCAGTCCGCGTACCAGCTCGGGGAACCCGTTTTGAATAGGCGTAACATCAAGGGGCTGACCGATAACGCCCGTGGACGCGACGATGACGTCAAGGGGGTCGATATTAAGTGAATTCGCCGCCGTTTTGCACATAAGCCGCGCCTTTTCCTCGCCGTCGGCGTTGCAGGTGTTGGCATTGCCGCTGTTGCAGACGATAGCCTTCGCGTATCCGTCGGACACGTTCCTTTTAGTTACCGTCAAAGGCGCGCCCTTGACGAGGTTTTGCGTATATACGCACGCCGCGGCGCAGCGCGCCTCGCTGTAAACGAGCGCCAAATCCTTTTTTATCTTATTTTTTCTAATTCCGCAGTGAACTCCGTTCGCGAGAAATCCTTCGGCGGCACAGACGCCTCCCAAAATAATCTTCATATCCTTTTGCCCTTTCTATAATGTAAGCGAATATTCGGGCGGCAGCCCGAAAACGGTATTCATACATTCGACAGCCGCGCCGGAAGCGCCCTTGCCGAGATTGTCAAACAGTGCCGAAACCGTAATCCTGCCGCCGTTCCCGTCTACGGTTATCGCCATAGAGTCTTTCCCCGCCATCGCGTTCGCGGCGATAAACCCGTTTTCGTCGAGCGAGTCGCCGTAAAAAACAATCGCGCCGTCATATCTTGATTTGTATATTTCTTTTATCGAATTTATATCCGCGCCGCTTTTAAGGTCTTCCTTAAACAGGCTGACCGTTACGAGCATACCGCTGTAAAAATCCGCGACCGCGGGAATAAAAACTGGAGGGGTGACAAGACAATTCACCGCCGCCATTTCCTTTAAGTGCTTGTGGCTCTGGGAGAGCGCGTAAACCCTCGGAGAACGGTACGGACTTGTCCTGTTTTCACTTTCGTACTCGGCAATCATAGCGTTTCCGCCGCCGCTGTATCCGGTCAGGGAAAAGCAGGAAAGCCGCGCGCTTTCGGAAATAACGCCAAGCTCGACAAGAGGCTTGATAATCGCCGCAAATCCGCTCGCGTGGCAGCCCGGGACGGCTATTCTTTTTGAGCTTCTGATTTTTTCAAACCCGTCCGTAAAAATCTCGGGAAAGCCGTATGTCCAGCCGCTCAGAGTCCGATGGGCGCTTGAGGCGTCGATAATCACCGTATCGGGATTTTCGAGCATTTTTACGGACTCCCTTGCCGCCTCGTCGGGAAGACAGAGAAAAGACAGGTCGCTAAAATTCAACGCTTCTTTTCTCGCCGCGGCGTCCTTTCTCAATGAGTCGGACAGCGTAATAATTTCAATATCGTTCCTTTGAGCGAGCCTGTCATATATCCTCAGACCCGTAGTGCCGGATTTGCCGTCAATGAATACTCGTTTCATTTTTTCACACTCTTTTTAGTAAATAGTGATAATTTATGCAGTATTTCTGATAAATATATAATAAATATACAGTGCTGTCAAGCCTTTTATAAAAAAATATAAAAAAATACCGCTCCGGAATAGTCCGAAGCGGTACAGTTTTTAGCGGATATTACTTTGGGTTACGCTACGGTCTCAGCCGTAAATTCGTCGTCAAGGCAGGAGCAGGAAACATAATTCTCCTCATCATAGCCCGAGGGGGCGTTTTTAGCCTTGATTTTCTGGATAATTACATAAACTGCCGCGGCGGCGCCGGCGATTGCGGTAATAACAGCGATGATTTTAAGAACCTTCTTCATCCGAAATATACCTCCTGTTTTTTTCACTGACTGTATTATATCCGTTAAAGTATTAAATGTCAAACATAATTTATAATATATTTGCTCAATGACGCCGCCTGTTAAAAGAAGAAACCTCCGCCAATACACGCATTACACTGAATAATTCTTGATATTTGAACGGTTTTATTATATAGTATATTAAAGGAAATAACACAAAAAACGGCAAACCGCACAGGCGCGGATAAAATTATTTGAAAAACGGGTGAGGAATGTGAGCGAGGGATATGCGGCAGGCGAAACGGAAGAAGCCGCCATAGGTAATACAGTGGACATTCCATCCGCGATCGAAGAAAAAATCAGCAAAACTATGGTCGGTCGCGGCCGTGAAGCGGAATTGTTCAAAACACAGTTCACGCGCGTTCTGGAAGGCGGTATGGGATTGACCGTTGTTTCAGGACAGCCCGGTATTGGCAAGAGCTTTTTTGTGGAACGGGCCGTCGCGTTATCAGCGGCGGGAAACGCCGCTTATGTCCGAGGCAAATTCAGGCAGTATGATCAAAGCCCGCTCATCGCCTTTTCGGAAATCATTGAACAAGCGGTCAGGCATATCCTGACGTTGCCTACGGAAGCCTTAAAGAATATCAAAAGCGATTTAAACCAGAAATTAGGCGCCGATTGCGGGATTATCCTGTCTGTCTGCCCCGCCGCGGGGGTCCTTTTTGAAACGCGTAAGCCGGTTCACGCGGATCATATGGAAAAGCTGAAATATAGGGTCAGGAAAGCGGTTTACCAGTTTTTGGCGACCGTTTCGACGGTCCTGTTCCCGCTTATAGTGTTTATCGACGACCTGCAATGGGCCGATACCCTCTCTATAGGGATTATTGAAAACCTATGTCAGGACTACGGGTATTTAAATCTGCATCTTGTGCTGGCGCGGCGAAATCACGCTCCCGAAGGCGTCTGTCCGAATTTAGCAGGGCTGCCGAAAAACGAGGGGTTGTTAATCGAGCTTTCCGCGCTTAAGCTTGAGGACATCGAGCGATATGTCCGTCTGGTGTTCGGAGACCGCATTGAACACGAGGAACACTTGACCAGGGTACTGTACGGCCTGACCATGGGCAATCCGTTTAATATAGACAGAGTGGTAAGGCTGCTGATGCGGCAGAAGGCGCTCGTTTGTTCCGGCGCGGACAGCAACTGGAAGCTCAATCACAATAAAGTGGAAAAGCTGAACCTGCCCGCCGATATCGAACAGTTGATTTTGCGGCAAATAAATGAACTGGGAGAGCAGGAAAAGGAACTACTCTCGCTGATTTCCTGCTGCGGGAGCGCGGACGCCCGTCTGCTCGGAGTTTTGACAGGCATAAAAAGCGGCTTACTGAACGCGCGTCTGGAAAAGCTGTGCGGGCATTCCCTGCTAATAAAAAACGCTGCGGGGGGTCCGGTTCGGGATGAAAGCCGTTACGGCTTCCCGCACGATATTATCCTGAAACTGGCGTATGGGCAGATGAGCGACGCCCAAAGATCAAAAAACCATTACCGCATCGCCGAAGCTTTCGCCTCCTTAAAAAAGGACACACCCGAAGGGGGCGAAAAGCTTGCCGCGGCGCATTTTCTGAAAGCGGACCGGGTTCCAACCGATCCGGATCAAGTATGGATGTGGGTCAATCTGCTTTTCGGGGCCGGAATTGCCGCCAAGACCGGAATGGCGCCGGAACAGGCGCTTGGGATTTTTGAACGCTGTGCCGGCTTGCTCGCGGGCGGCGCGCCGCAAGAGCCGGCGGATTTACCGCTTCGCATCCGGTTGGAGCTGGAAGAGTGCCGCTTTATCTGCGGGCAAGGGGAGGAAGCGAAACAAAACTTTGAAGTGTTGATGACAGAATACCCCAATACCGAGGAGCTTATAAAAATAGAGAGAAGCTATTTGCGCCTTTGCGCGAAGGACGGCGACTTTGAAAAGGTCATGGAGCTTGGCGAAAAGCTTCTTGCCCGCCTCGGACTCAAGCTTGACCGGAAACACCTGCTTCCCGATTTGATAAAAAGCAAGCTGCTGTTTACGAACGGAAGGATAAACAAGCTGGCAAGCGCTCCGCCCGTCACGGAAGGCGAAAAGCTTACGATACTGGAAACGCTGACGGTGATGGCTCTGGCGGCTAACAGGACGGACGACAGGCTTTCGGCCATCTTCGCCCTCAAGCTGGCCGTCCTTTCGGCGCGGTACGGTAATTCCGATTACGCACCCGCGGCATATGCCGCTTACTGCTACATCCTTTTCAGTGTTTTAAGAAATCCGGAAAAAGGCAGGCGGTTGGAAAAAGTCGTCCTGGAGTTGATTGAGAAATGCGGGAGCGCTGATTTAAAATCTACGGCATGGTTTATCCTGGGAGCGTTTGCCTATCACGTGACAAATCCGTTGGAGGAC
>CAZQXZ010000093.1:0-8368 GCA_964597515.1 uncultured Eubacteriales bacterium
AAGATACGGGCGTAATACGCCAAGCCGAAAACCCCTACGCAAAAACGGGAGGACTCGCCGTTTTATTCGGAAACCTCGCCCCCGACGGCGCGGTTGTAAAACGCAGCGCGGTTAAGGACTCGATGCTTCGCTTTACGGGTACGGCAAAGGTTTTTGACGGCGAGGAAGCCGCCGTAAGCGCGATTTTCGCGGGTAAAATACAGTCGGGCGACGTAGTAGTCATACGCTATGAGGGACCCGCGGGGGGGCCGGGTATGAGGGAGATGCTCTCCCCCACCTCGGCGATAGCGGGTATGGGACTTGACGAGTCCGTGGCGCTCGTTACGGACGGCAGGTTCTCAGGCGCAACGCGCGGCGCGGCAATCGGTCATATTTCACCCGAAGCCGCCGCGGGCGGTACAATAGCTTATGTCCGCGACGGGGACAAAATTAAAATCGACATCCCTTCCTATTGCGTCAGTCTGCTTGTATCCGACAGCGAGCTTGAAAGCCGCAAAAAAGAGACCTCGCTAAAAATCGGCGCGAAACAGAAAGGCTATCTGAAAAGGTACGTCGAAAGGGTTTCCTCCGCGGACAAAGGCGCCGTCGTGTCATAGAAAGGAAAACGTTATGCTGACTTTGGACAGAGTGTACCGCGCGGGAAACGTGCTCAAAGACGTCGTTAAAAAAACCGACCTGATTTACGCCCCCGCCATAGCCCCGGGCGGCGAGGTTTATTTGAAAACCGAAAACCTCCAAAAAACCGGCTCCTTTAAGCTGCGCGGCTCATACTTTAAAATGTCCGCTATGACTGAGGCGGAAAAAGAAAAAGGCGTCGCGGCATGCTCCGCGGGCAATCACGCCCAGGGCGTGGCGCTTGCCGCCAAGAGCTTCGGCATAAAGGCGACTATATTTCTCCCCGCCACCGCCCCTATATCTAAAATTGAGGCGACAAGGCAGTACGGAGCCGAGATAAGGCTCGTGGACGGCGTTTATGACGACGCTTACGCGAGCGCGTTAAAATTCCGCGACGAAACAAACGCTATTTTCGTCCACCCGTTTGACGACGAGGATGTTATCGCGGGTCAGGCGACCGTCGCGCTCGAGCTTATAGAGCAGCTTCCCGATATGGACGCGGTTATAGTCCCCGTCGGCGGAGGCGGACTGATTTCAGGTATCGCGTATACGATTAAAACAATAATGCCGTCTTGCAAGGTCTACGGCGTTCAGGCTGCGGGAGCCGCGAGCATGAAGCTCTCAATGCTTGAAAAAAGCTGTAAAGAGCTTTGCAGCGTTCGCACCTTCGCGGACGGCACGGCGGTCAAAAAGCCGAGCCGGCTGACGTTTGATATGTGCGAAAAATATGTCGACCAGATTATTACCGTATCAGAGGATGAGATTGCAGCGGCTGTCCTCGCGCTTATCGAGCAGCACAAGCTCGTCGCCGAGGGAGCCGGCGCGCTCTCCGTGGCAGCCGTAATGTTTGGCAATCTGCCGATAAAAAACAAAAAAGTCTGCGCCGTCGTTTCGGGCGGCAATATCGACGTAAACATCCTTTCGCGGGTTATAAACCGAGGTCTTTTGACCTCCGGAAGGCTTACAAACCTTACAATCGAGCTTGTAGACAAGCCCGGGCAGCTAAAAACCGTATCGGCAATAATTGCGGATATGGGGGCAAACGTCATAAGCGTGCAGTATACGCCGGGAGGCGCGAATATGGATATCAACGGCTGTTTTCTGAATATATCTATGGAAACGCGAAACCACGGGCATCTCGCCGAAATACGCGCCGCTCTGATAAACGAGGGCTTCAAGCTCTGCGGCTGAAAGGAAAAATATGGAAAAGATTTATACAAAAAACGCCCCCGAGCCTGTCGGTCCTTACAGCCAGGGAGTAAAGGAAAACGGCTTCATCTTTTTTTCGGGTCAGATAGCGATAAACCCCGAAACGGGAAGCCTTGAAGGCTCGCTTGAGGAGCAGACCGAGAGGGTATGCGAAAATATAGGCGCGCTGCTCAAATCCGTAAACCTCGGCTTTGCGGACGTCTTAAAAACAACCTGTTTTTTGACACAGCCCGAACACTTCTCCCCTTTTAACGAAATCTACGCGAAACATTTTATTTCAGAACCCGCCCGCTCGTGCGTTTTCGTAAAATCGCTCCCGAAGGGCGCGCTTGTTGAAATCGAGGTAACCGCCCGCGCGAAACAGCAATAAACAGCATATAACCGCTCGTAAGGCATATACGGGCGGTTTTTAATGTGATGTATAAAATATTTTAATAAAAATTAATTTTTTCGGACACTTTTCGATTTTTTCCGTCTTACATTACAGACCGAAAACGAAAGGATGAGTCATATGTTATTAAAAAAATCAAAGCGAACAATCAGCAATATCGCTATGCTCGACCTGCGCAAATATACAGCCGAGGGTCTTTCAAATATTAAAGCGATATTAAACACGGCGATAATTATCCTGCCGTCCGACGCGCCGCCGGCGTTTTATGACGCGTTTTCAAAAATTGTGCTGAAAAACAACGCCAGCACGCTTAAGCTGCCTACGGACGCCACAATCAGCACATTTAACGGATGCAGCGAACTGACGGGCAATACCGTGAAAAACGGGGACATCCTGATTTGCAACGGTACCGTTCTTTTTCACGATTTGCCGGGGGATGTGTGCCCGAAAATCATAGCCAACGGCACGGTTGTTTTGCAAAAAGGCGTCAGCGCCGACATATTACAGTGCAACGGAGCCGCCCTTACCGCCGAATTTGACGAGGTGAAGCTATACCCGAACACAGTGGAGATCACCGCCGATTACCTTTCGCTCTTAAATGACATCACCATCGTAGCGGGCAATAAAATTATTTTAGACGACTCCGTGAGCAAGGAACTGCTGACAGAAAAAGACATACGGTTTATCGCGGGGAACAAGATCGTTTGTCCAAAAGCGATTTACGGCTTTGTAACCGCGATTTCCACCGTTGGAAATAAAGTTGAAACCTCTTAAAATACAATGGCGGATAAAAAACTTGACAGTTTAGAGAGACACAATTTATTTGACAGGATATACGCGGATTTTGAACGCAGGATACGCGGTTATTTCAAAAAGGATTTCAATATAAGCGACGCCGAGGAGCTTACACAGGAAACCTTTATGAAGCTGTGGCTCTATATGCTCGCCCATCCCGCCGCCGATATCGTAAAGCCCAAATCCCTGATATTTAAGATAGCGAAGAATGTACGCGCCGATAAGCTGCGCAAAAAACCCCCTGTTTTCTTTACGCTTGAGGAGGACTGCGAATTCGCGTGCGCCGTCACCGACGCCTTTTTCGACGAGATTGAAAAACAAATAGCGCTGTCTATGCTCCCCGAAAGCGAAAGGCGGCTGCTGCAAATGTACGCGGCGGGTTATAAAAGCCGTGAGATTGGCAAAGTCCTTGGCATATCCGCCTCGGCCGCGCGCTCGCGTATCGCGGCGGCAAGGGAAAAACTGAACGAATATTTGTAATGCTTAAAAACGGATATGATTAAAGGAACCGACGGATTTTTCTCAATCGGTTCCTTTTTTACTGTATCGCTCTATGTGTTTAATAAACCGCGAAGTCGCGGATAACGGGAATGTCCGTTGATTTTTCTATCTCTAAAATAAATTCAGAGGCCTTCACTCCCTTAACCGGTATAATCCGCTTGTTCCCGACGCACTCGCTTTTGCATATCCTTTTTCCGTCCGCGAAAACGGAAAAACCCCTGATACTGTGACCGTTTGAAATATCCTCGCGGATGACTATATAATCCGCTTTTACAGGAGCCGCTGCGTGAAGAACGGCTTTTGTTCCTTTTATATCGGATATTATCGCCAGAGGCGCGCCGAACGTTTCTCTTATCCTGTTTCCGAACGCCTCTAACTGGTCCTCGTCCTCAAACGTACCGTCGGCGGAAATACCCATACCCATCAAAAGGTTCGAGTTGCGCCCGACCGAGCGGCAGTAGCAGTCCATCAAATGCTCAACACAATGGCGGTATTTCTTTTCGCCCTTTCGCCAGCTCCAGCCGCCTCCCGCCGCCTTAAAATGTCTGTTAGGCATATCGGTTTCCGCGGGCTGCCAGTATCTGCCGTCCGGATTTCCTTCCCCGGCGTCCTCGTTTTCTTCGGTGCCGTCAAACGCGGCTTCGCTTATATTTGTCGCAGACCAGCAGTTTTCGGGCGCGAGTCCCCTTTCGTTTCCGACCCACCTGACGTTGTTCCTATGCCCTTTCGGTCCCTGGAAACATATGGCGTCCGCCTGATATTGATTTAACATCGGCAGAACGTCGGGTCCTCCCATTTCCACGGGCAGACAGCCGCCGTCAAACCAGATTTCAAACAGCGGTCCGTAACGCGTCCATAACTCGAAAAGCTGCTTCTCCACAATTTTTATATATTTTTTATAGTCGTCGGTCAGGGTATCCTTTTCGTCATGAATGCCGTAATAGCTGTTTGCCGGAACACTGTAATATATGCCCGGCTTTGCGCCGTACTTTTCGCATGACAGCATAAACTCCTCTACTATGTCGCCCTTGCCGCTCTTCCACGGGGAGTTTTTAACCGAGTAGCCGTTCGCGTCGGTCGGCCAGAGCGAGAAGCCCGTGCTGTGGTTTGCCACAAGCACCGCGTATTTCGCCCCCATCTTTACAGCCGACCGTATCCATTGGTCTGTGTCAAGGTTTGCGGGCGCGAAAACAGACGGCGGCAGCTTTTCCCGCACGTTCATTTTAGGAGTTACCTCAACGGGGCTGTACGCGTCCATCAGGTAATGGATTATTACCCCAAGCTCCATTTGCGCCCACTCAGTCTGTTTTTGTGTAGGTTTCGGTTTAACGCTCATAGTGCCGTCCTTTTTATGACGCAAATTTCAGCTCGCTCTCGCTGCTGATGCCTGTTCTGTAATACCAGCGGTAGGCGTTTTTCGTTACGCCTGTTTCCTTGAATTTTTCTTCGCTCATATTGAAAGTAAAGCCCGTAACGCCGGCAACCTTGCTGAAAACATAATCGCCCATATAGGTGAGTGTCGACGGAAAAATAACCTCGCCCTTCATTTCGGTGCAATATGAAAACGCGTCCTTGTGTATTTCCTTCAAGCCCTCGTTAAACTCAATTGAGACAAGCCCCCTACATGTCCAGAACGCCATTTCCCCTATTACTTCCAGCGTGGACGGGAAGCTGACATTCGTAAGAGTATCGACCTTATAAAAAGCGTAATACCAGATTTTTTTAACGCCTTCGGGAATTTCGTACTGTGAATAAAACACCCATCCCTCGTCATCGGCATTTTCGTTTCCGACGTCGGTATAACCGCGCGCCTCGGGATATGCCACAAGCTCTGTCATATCCTTCGTGTAAAGCACGCCGTCAACGGATACGAACCATTTGTTTTCAGGGTCTACCTTTATCTCACGCAGATTGGGGCAGTTATTGAATACCCACTCGCCTATGTACTGTATATTCGGACCTATGCTGATACTCGTCAGATAGGAGTTGTTGGAAAGCGAAAAGTCGCCAAGCGCAATTAATGCCTGTTTTTCGCCGTTTTCATCGGTTATATATACATCCTTGGCCTTTTCTATGATTGAAAAATATTCAAGCACTTCTTCCCACAGAGGTTTTTTTGTTTCCTTTTTCGCGTAATACAGCTCCACCTTTGTTTCGCTTGAAAGCCCGCTGAACTGGTCAAGATACCAGCCTGCCGGCTGCTCGCCGGAAGCGGACTCGACATACTTGTATTTTTCCGCCTTGGCATTTGTAACCGTTTTGAACGAAATAGCGAGCGATATGAATATAGTTATGACAAGTACGATAGAAACGGCTGTTTTAACGCTGTTTTTGAGAACCATTTTCCGCGGCCGTATGTATTGTTTATGCTCGTTTCCGTCCGCTATGAATACCTCGGCGTCGGCGTCTGCTCCATCTACATCCTCTTTCCTGTACAGCTTCTTCTGCCAGCCCTTTACCGAATCGCTGTTATACAAAGGCAACGGGGTGTAATCCTTCTCGTCGCGGAAAAGCTTGAACCTCTTTTGTTTTTTTGCCTTTTTAAGCTCTATAGCCGCCTCTTTTTCCTGCCTGCGCAGCTTGGCGGCTTCTGTTTCCGCTTCGTCCGTCTTAATCTCAAAAGCGGACGGACGGCCGATAATTCCGTCGTGTTTCAGCGTTCCCTCAATTTCAGCCTCATTCCACGCGGCTTCCGCGCGCTTTTTCTGCTCCTCAATAATAAGCGCGTGCTTTTTGTTCGAGTAATTGAAAAACGCGTAGGGAATAACACAAATGATATCTCCGATAATGCAAAGTATCGCGCCGAATATCCAGACTTTAAGGCGGACGCCGTGATTAAACAGTATATCGTAATCGGAGGAGAGTCCGTATGTTCTGTAAAGAAGCGGTACGAGAAGACCGATAAGATATGTAGCCGGAGACTGTATCCATCCGAAAACCCCCGAAAAGCTTTCAAGCCTCTCGCCGCTCAGCCACATCTGATAATCGTTGATTTTAATATTCATATTCTCAATGGCCTTTGCGTTTGACCTTGTTAAAAGCCCCGATATGAAATTAAGCACTAAAATCACTATCGCCAGCGTGACAATCCCTTTGTCCCTGAAAAATATGACGGCTAAAAGCTCAAAAATATCGCAGATTACCGCCATCGAACGCGAAAATATGTAAAGCTTCTTAAAATCAAAGCGTTTGATTATAAACGGCGTGAGGAATTCGGCGGGAATATTGTAAAGCGTACTTACGGTCCTTAAAAAAACAAACCAGCCGCCATCGCTCATACGCAGCATATAAAACCAAACACAGTCGCGCGCGAGCCTCGCCCCGACGCCGAGATAGTCGAATACCCCCGAAATCATAGTAATCCATCTGTATTTGTTGCGCAGGACTCCCGTGACGCCCTCCCAGAAGTCAAATGTCACCTTTTTCTCAATGGGCGGCTGCGGAAGACGCTCATGTATTTTGGGAATAGTAACTAAAACGGTGGCGAGCGTTACCAGCCCGATAGGCAAGTTAAGCCAGCGCATCGACCTGATGTTTTCAGGTCCCCCGAAAAGCGCGGCGAGAATGGGAACCGTCCAGTCCGCTAATATGTTTTTCAGCAATCCGCCTATTTTAATCAAATAACATTGCAACAACACGCGTTCGTCGTTATTGTTTGTTGCAAAAGGATACATCGCGGTTGCAAAACCCGCGGTAGGCCTGTTGCTGTTAAGCGAAAAGCAAAGGTACAGCCGCCAAAGCATATCTCCGTAATTGTAACGGCTGAAATCCCAAAACAGGAGGATAAACGTAGTAATGATACGTATCGGCGCGTTAAGGTAAGGCCAGAACTTATAGCGCCCGTACTTTGGTATAAAATACTTTCGCAGATACAAATCCCTTACGGCGTTATATCCGCTGAGGAATATCTGAATACCGAATATTTTACCGAAGCCCTTTACGAACGCCTCGCCGAATGAAACCGGACAGAACATAATACAGGCAAGTCCTCCGATGATAGCGGTTGCGTATATGGCAAGCAGGCGCCGCTCCTTTTGAGGCTCCATATGACCGAGGTTATCTGTTATGCCCCAGCCGAGTATGCTCCAAAAATATCCGAGCGGCGCGCCTATAAGACCGATAACGGTAAAATCCAGCGCGTCAACCTGATAATACCGCATAATAAGATAGCAACTTGCGGAGAACGAAAGGAAGTTGAATACGGCGCCGTGCGCATTGTCGCACGCAGTGCCGAGCGTCGCCCACGCCCATTCCTTATACGGCATCTCAAAGCCCGGGCGGGGTACGTTCCAGTGAGCGGTTATTTCGTTCTTTGCGGTAGAAATAAAACCTTTGCCTTTACCGAGCGCTTCGGTAAATGTCAGTTTCGGTTTGTCGGTCGTACTTGTACGCGCCATGTGAACCCCCCTATTTTATTTAACATTAAACATAGTTTAACAAAAGGATGCTCATAAGTCAATCGTTAATCCGCCGCCAAAAGGCTTCTTGAAAACTTTACATCCATTCGCCGTATCTGCGCACATATATTTTTTTAACAGCCTGTACGCACAGCAGATACCCCGACAGTATGAACGCCAGCCACGGTACGAACAATACCGGAAGACGCGCCATATCAAGACCGATTGCAAAGCTTGAAAAGCCCATTATCAGAGCGACCGCCGCCACGATAAAGGTCGATATAAACAGCGGTATTGACGGCTTGCTTTGTAAAAAAGGAATTTTTGAGGTTCGAATCATATGGATTACCAACACCTGAGATACCGTCCCGAATACGAACCATCCGCTTTGGAACAGCGCAGACTGCTCCGCCGTATTCGCTTTTATTATCCACCACATTACGGCAAAGCATAAAATGTC
>CAZQXZ010000094.1:0-3636 GCA_964597515.1 uncultured Eubacteriales bacterium
CATATTATAATCCCTCAAAATATGCTTATTTTTATAAAGCGGGCACAAGCTCTAACCATGCTGTTACCATTGTCGGTTGGGACGATAATTTCGGCGCCTCAAACTTTAAATCTCCATTCCCTCAAAATAAAGGCGCTTGGCTTTGTAAAAATAGCTGGGATACATCTTGGGGCAACAACGGCTACTTTTGGGTTTCTTATTACGACACCTCGCTTACAGGGTATTCTTCGGGAGTTTATGAGGGTTATGCCGTTTTTTATATACCGGAAAAGATGGAGAAATACGAGTATAATTATCAATACGACGGCGTCATTGCCACATCCTCGCTTTCTTTTGGAATTGACACAATTTACGGCGCAAATGTTTTCACGGCAAAAGGCAGTCAGCTATTAAAAGCTGTCGGTGTTTCAAATATGTATAACTCGAATGTGTCCTATGAAGTTTTTATTTATAATAATTTACCTTCAAACTACACATCGCCCACCAATGGCACACTCGTCACAACACAAACGGGCTTTTTAACTTATTCGGGACTGCACACCATTCCTCTTGACAATCCCGTGAAGCTTACAAATGGCAATAGGTTTTCCGTTGTAGTAAAGCTATCTGTCCCATCAGAAAATGTGGCAATGGATATAACTTATACAGAAGATATCGTATTTGGGGCTATAACAATAAAAAGCACAAACGCCATAGCCGCAAAGCAAAGCTATCTTAGCAGCAACGGCTCAGGCTGGACTGATTTAACGACACATAATAATCAAAATGCACGCATTAAGGCGTTTACAAGTAACGCTTATACTCTTTCTAAGAGCGTGACCCAAAACGGCAGCTTTACACTGTCTAACGGTATTTATGATGTAGCTTATTCCTCAAATAGCGAGGTTGTAAAGATAAACACGGCTCCAAACTCCGATTATGCCGTCTTTAGCGTATCTGCTTCATCTGCCGGCGGAAGTATTGATGTAACGCCTGTTTCATCAAATCAAAGCTATTCATTTACCATGCCCGCCTCTGATGTTACCGTAACAACTGTTTTCGGCAAGCTTATTTCGAGCGCACTTCAAGGGAAACGCTCCGCCTCTGATATTTGCCCGCAAACAAATGCAATATTTACAAGCGTACCGTCGCTAATAGTATCAGGCATCAGCTATTTTGGCACAGGCTCTAAAATCACCGCCACCGATAAAACCTCGGGCGTTTCGACCGCCTATGTTGTCGTCATACGCGGCGACCTGAACGGCGACTCCGTTTGTGACGCTCTTGACTGTATGCTTGCGGACTTTATGCTTACGGGCAAAACAAATGCAGACGGCTTTCAGCTATTAGCCGCAGATGCCTCCAATACGATAGATATCGCCGACTATCAACATATATTAAATTTAAGCGTGGGAAAAACGCAGTAAAAGCGCCAAAAAAATAACCGCTCGATTGTGAGCGGTTATTTTTATTATATAAATTCAGCCCCAGAGTACGGCGGGGTATTCGCCCGCTTCTATCTTTTCTCTGATCGCAGAGGTGACGGACTCTTTATCCTCTTTATATGTTACACCGAACCAGCGTTCGTCCGTGGGGATTACTTTAACAGTGCATAGCTTTTCGTGAAGGATGTCGCGGACGATATTCGGGAGAACGGACTCCGCTTTGAGCGGATTTTTCGGAACGTCATTTTTTAAAAAAGCGTAAAAACGCTTTTCAATTTCCCGCGGCATATGCTCGCCGAAGCACCACATATTCATTGAGACAAACGAGTTTTCGTCAACGTCCGTCCATGTGCCGTCCTCCGCCTCATATTTTGGTTGCCCATCAATACGCATAATTTTAAGGCGTTCGTTTATATCCGCCAGATAGCCGCCGCTCTCCTCGCACACTCCCCTTGCGACATGACCGCTTTCAGAAAGCGTATTTTTGAGTATGTATCCCGCCATCGCGAATTTATACGGCTTTACAGAGTCGGGCTTTTCCGCCTCAATCCAATCCGCCATAGCCTGAAAAGCGCCCCTGCCATAAAAATCATCGGCATTGATAACGAGAAACGGACTTTTTACGGCGTCCTTGCACGCTAATATCGCCTGACCTGTCCCCCACGGCTTTTCCCTGCCCTCGGGTACCTTAAACTCGCCGGGTATGTCGTCAAGCTCTTGGAAAACATATTCTACCTCTATTTGCTTCTCTATCCTTTTGCCTATAGCTTCGTAAAACTGTTCCTCGATTTGCCTTTTGATGATGAATACAAGCTTATTGAAGCCGGCGCGCTTTGCGTCGTAAATCGAATAGTCGATAATAAGCGAGCCGTCGGGTCCCACCGGTTCGATTTGCTTCAATCCTCCGTATCTGCTGCCCATTCCGGCGGCCATGATGACAAGGGTTTTGTCCAACTTAGTCACTCCTTTAAATATTTTGCCTGCGGCGGTTACAGGGATTTATCCATTGCCTTTGCCAGCCTCACAATGCCGAGCCTCAGCGCCTCGTCGGTCGGAGCGGAAAAATTTATCCTGAAACAGTTTGAGGGCGCAGTTTCGTCGGGCAAAAACGCCGTCCCGGGCACCACCGCCACCTTATGCTCCATAACGGCCATTTTGCAGAATTCAGGCATATCGAAGCGCTCCGGCAAAGCGCACCACAAAAACAGACCGCCCTGTACCGGATAATAAGACACTCCCTTTGGGACAAGGTAATCGTCCAGCAGGCTTTGAGCTAAAGCAGCCTTGCGCTCGTATATTTTTTGAAGGCGTAAAAGATGCGCCTTAAAATCGAAACCGGTTAAAAATCTATGGCATATCATCTGCGCGAGTATGTTTGTGTGGACGTCCTCGCCCTGTTTCGCGACGACCATCTTTTTGATTATCGCGGACGGCGAAAGCGTATAGCCTACCCGAAGTCCCGGTGAAACGACCTTTGAGAAGCTGCCGCAGTAAATTACTCTGCCCTCGCTGTCAAGAGATTTTATCGAGGGAATGTTTTCGCCCTTAAAACGCAGCTCGCCGTAAGGATTGTCCTCTAATATAAGCACGTCGAATTTACACGCAAGCTCATACATCGCTTCGCGTTTTTTGAGCGACATCGTGATACCCGTCGGGTTCTGAAAATTCGGCACGGTATAAATAAACTTCGTGCTTCTGTTCTCTTTGAGCGCCTTTTCAAGCCCCTGTACGGATATCCCGTCCGCTTCGATATCCACCCCTACAAGTCTTGTGCCAAGGCTGCGAAAGGAATTGAGAGAGCCTATAAAGCTCGGATTTTCACAGATTACAGCGTCGCCCTCGTTACACAGCACCTTAGCGGAAAGCTCCATAACCTGCTGTCCTCCCGAGGTTATCAGAATATCGTCAAAATCGTGTCCGAGAGCGTGGGTATCGCTTAAATACCGTTTCATATATTCCCTTAAAGGCGCGTAACCCTCCGTGATATTATACTGCAAAGCCTCAATCGGAGAATTCGCAAAGATTTCGGCGCAGACGGCTCTTATCTCCCCGACGGGGAACGCCTCAGGCGCGGGATTGCCCGCGGAGAGCGAAACCACCCCGGGGTCCGCCGCATATTTGAATATTTCTCTAATCGCGCTGGGTTTTAAATTTGATATACGCTCAGAAAACCTGTAATCCATAAACGCCTCCCGAAAGCTGCCAAACAGCC
>CAZQXZ010000094.1:3646-8326 GCA_964597515.1 uncultured Eubacteriales bacterium
GCTTAATTATTTATAGCACTTGTTTGAAAAGTTGTCAAATATAAGTTAAAATATTTTATTTTTATTTGACATACAAAAAAAACAGTAGTAATATATGAACATTAAATTTTAGGAGGCGTTAAAATGTACAATCCTTTTGACAACGTAATCCTCGCCATCAAAAAAGCTTCGGACATTCTCGGATACGAAAACAGCGAGAGCGAATTCCTAGAATATCCCGAGAGAATTTTATCTGTCTCCTTTCCCATAAAAATGGACGACGGAAAGGAAAGATTTTTTTCCGGATACCGTGTTCAGCATTCGACAGTAAGGGGTCCCGCCAAAGGCGGCATCCGTTATCACCAGAGCGTTAATATAGACGAGGTTAAGGCGCTTGCCGCCTGGATGAGCTTCAAATGCGCCGTCGCCAATATCCCTTACGGCGGAGGCAAAGGCGGCATAACGCTGAATCCCACGCAGCTTTCCAAAGGCGAGCTTGAAAGACTGACGCGCAAATTTGCCGAGATGATTGCTCCGATAGTGGGGCCGAACACCGATATCCCCGCGCCCGACATGAATACAAACGGCGAGATAATGGCGTGGTTTATGGACGAATACAGCCGTTTAAAGGGCACATATACGCCCGCCGTCGTAACAGGCAAGCCCCTTCCCCTCGGCGGCAGCTTAGGCAGAATAGACGCCACCGGCAGAGGCGTTATGCTCAGCGCAAAATACATATGCGAAAAAAAAGGATTAAACCTTAAAGGCGCGAAGGTCGCGGTTCAGGGAATGGGGAATGTCGGCAGCGTTTCCGCCAGGCACCTAAAAGATCAGGGCGCTGTTATTGTAGCCGTAAGCGACGTATCCGGCGGCATTTATAACGAAAACGGGCTTGATCTCGACGCCGTCTGCCGGCATCTGAATACGCGCGGTAATTTGATAAAGGATTACAGCGAGCCGGAGCTTGAAAGGGTTTCCAACTCGGAACTTCTGTTGTTGCCGGTTGATATCCTGATACCCGCCGCGCTCGAAAACCAAATAAACGGCGAAAACGCCGCCGGCGTAAAAGCTAAAATCATTGTCGAGGGCGCAAACGGTCCGATTACAAGCGACGCCGACGCCATTCTTGAAGCAATGGGTATAACCGTCGTCCCCGATATTCTCGCAAATGCGGGAGGGGTAATTGTTTCATACTTTGAATGGGTGCAAAACCTCCAGAATTACTATTGGGAAGAGGACGAGGTAAACAAGAAGCTTGAGTTAAAAATGAGCCGCGCATTTAACGGCGTGTACGATACCGCTAAGCAGAAAAACGTCTCTCTCAGAATGGGCGCTTACTGTGTCGCTATAAGCAGAATTGTCGAATGCAAAAATCTCAGACGCTCCTGACTCGGTATTAAAACTCGGTAATCCTTATAAAACCAACTAAATTCGGGCGCAGGAGCATTTCCCGCGCCCGAATTTATTGTTATTTTTTAATAATTTTCTTTTCTGACCTCAAAAAAGCTCTTCGGATACTTGCAAAGCGGGCAGACCTCGGGGGCTTTTTTCCCTATAACGAGATGTCCGCATACGCGGCATTCCCATATAGCCTCCTCGCCCTTTTCAAACACTTGCTGCATCTCTACGTTAGCAAGCAGCGCGCGGTAACGCTCCTCGTGCGCCTTCTCAATGTCTCCCGCTCTGCGAAAGCGCGCCGCAAGTGCTGAAAAGCCTTCTTCCTCGGCGTCTTTCGCGAAACGGTCGTACATATCAGTCCACTCGTAATTTTCACCCTCGGCGGCATGAAGAAGATTTTCGGCTGTAGAGCCGAGGTTGCCAAGCTCCTCAAACCAAATCCTCGCGTGTTCCTGCTCGTTTCTCGCCGTTTTAAGAAAAATTCCGGCTATCTGGTCATAACCCTCTCTTTGGGCTATCTCGGCGAAATAAGTATACTTGTTTCTCGCCTGGCTTTCACCGGCAAAAGCGTCTAAAAGGTTTTTCTCCGTTTTTGTTCCCGCGTAAATGTTGGCGGTTTCCTCTTTTTCCGCTATTTTCTCAAAAGCCGACGCCGGCTGCTTGCAGCGCGGGCATATAAAATCCTCGGCAAGCGTTCCCTCGTGAATGTAACCGCATATTGTGCAGCGATATTTTCCCATAGTTTTTTCCTCCGTTTTTTCAATTTTTTTATTATTGATTAAATTTAACAGCCTTTTTGCCTGCTGCGCCGGAAAATCATCCGATTTGTTGTCAGAAATCAATGAATTCAGCAGCCCTGCAGCCCCCTTGCCCTGAGGAAGCATATATCCGCATTCACGCAGCAAATCCTCCGCCATCAGCCTGTTCGATATTTTTATCGCTTTGGCAAGCTTCTTGATGGCGGCGCCCCCCGCGTTATCGGCTATTGACGAAGCGATTTTTTCCTGCTCAACCTTGCTTTTCGCAAGCTCTAAAAGCCTTTTTTTCACGGCGTCCGTTTTTTCCTGCTGCGGCGGAAACGTATCCGGAACAAGGGAAATCGCGTGTGAAGGACATGCGTCAACGCATTTGCGGCAGCCGCTGATACATTTCTCGGCGTCAATCTGACCGGTCTCCGTATCCGTAGCCCCGGTAGGACAAACATACAGGCACAGGCAGTCCTTGGTACATAATCTTATATTTCTTACAGCATGCATATTTTAATCTCCTTTACACCTTGTTGAGCTTAAAGCCCGGGACCTTGCATACCGGACATATCTCGGGAGGGCTGTCTCCGATATAGATAAATCCGCAAATTTCACAGACGTACACATCCGTGTTTTCGGTGAAGGCTGCGCCCTGCTTTTCATACCGACCGATAAGCGACGAAAGTATCCTTGTTACCTTTTCGCTCCAAGTCAACGCCCTAAGCGCCCCGCGGTCGGACTTATCCTGCGATACAGCGCTTGCCTCGGTATAACAGCCGCCCAAATCTTTTTCTATCAGCGCGGCAAGCGCCGAAAAGCTTCCGTCATCTTTAACGGGGCATTTTTTATCGTAATAATCCGCGAGCATATAAAAAAGCTGTTCTTCTTCCGTTCTATGCTGCTTTTCACAACCCTTCGCAAGGTTGGAACAAAGCGCGCTGAGTTCTCCGAAGGAAAGCTCGCGCAAAGGTTCGCCGCTGTCGTGAGTTAATGCGGCGTTCATCGGTTTTTCCGCCGCCGCGCCGGCATTCTTTTCGCTGAATTCGTCTTTTGTAGCTCCACACAGCGGGCAGGTCCAATCCTCGGGCAAATCCTCGAAAGCGGTTCCCGACGCTATTCCTTTTTCCGGAATACCTGCGGCTTCGTCATATACAAACCCGCAGATATCGCAAATGTACTTCTTCAAACAATCATCCTCCTTATATATTAATCATACGCTTACATCAACGCTTGTTCAGTAACCCAATCACATATACCGGAACTAATACAAATGGTTTTACGGATTGCGCTTTCTTCGCCGCGGATGTATCAAGCTTTTATACAGCGGTTTTTATCGCCTTTTCAACCTCAAAAGCGGTCGGGAGAGACGGTATAGCGCCTAACCTTGTTACGGATATGCCCGCCGCAACAGAGGCGTAACGCATTGATTTTTCCATATTCATACCTTTTGAAAGAGAGCTGCAAAGAGCGGCCATATAACAGTCTCCCGCGGCGGTAGTATCCACAACGGGCAGCCCCGTCTCAAATGCCGGACAAAAAATAAAGTCCGTTCCGTCATAGCATACGGAGCCTTTTGCTCCGAGCTTTATATGGGCGTATTTTACGCCTATTGAATAAAGCGCTTTGCACGATTGTTTTATGTCGTTTTCATTTTCGAGCTTAATACCTGTCAAAATTTCCGCTTCACTTTGATTTGGACTCAGTATAAAAGCTCCTTTAAATATGCTTTTGTCCGTTTCCATTCTGATAGGTCCCGCGTCAATAACCGTCAACACTCCGGCTTTTTGGGCTTCAAAATTTAGGCGTTCAACGCTTTCGAGAGGTATTTCAAGCTCAAGTGTTAAAAATGAAACCTCGTTAAAGCTCTTGACGGCGGCGGCTATATATTCGCCGCGGTACAGGTCGTTGGCTCCGGGATACACCGCTATGCGGTTATTACCCTTGCCGTCAAGCAAAATATAGGCGGCTCCTGTACCCGCGCTGCCGGTTCTGTAAATCTGCGAAACGTCTATACCTTCGTTTTTATAAAGCCCAAAAAGGGTGTTTCCGAAAAAATCATTACCGATACAGCATGAAAAAATCGGATTTTCGCCAAGCCTTGCAAGCGCCACCGCTCTGTTAGCCCCCTTGCCGCCCGGAAAAACGTCCTGCGAGCTTGCCATAACACATTCGCCCTCTTCAAGCTGTTTTACAAGACGAAGCACTACGTCCATGTTTGCGCTGCCGACGGTCATAATCCTTTTTCCCGACATAGAAGCCGCTCATTCCCTTCATCTGACATTTATTGTTGAGATTATATCATTTTCAAGGGAGATTTGCAAGGCTTCAATAATGGTATTGACAGGTTTTGTCTTATGACGTATCCTAATAAATAGCGATATAAACATAAATATCTAGAAAATAACGAAGGGGCTGCCGGTTATGCAAAACGGACTCGGAATGGGTATGCACAATATATGGAGACTGTCGCAGGCAAAATCAAGGTCTATAAGCGCCGAAAATTTTACAGGAGAAAAGGGTAAGGCGGGAATGGCGGAAACGGGCACGGGCGTATTGT
>CAZQXZ010000095.1:0-8043 GCA_964597515.1 uncultured Eubacteriales bacterium
TGTTTTTTTAATGTTTTTTTATTATATTTTAATCGGGTAAGTGGCAAAGTCGGGGTTAAACAAAGGACATTTCAATCATTTGTTTATATTCGTTAAAAACGACTTGAAAATATTACCGCGCCGTGATAATATAGATATATTATTGATGAGGCGGGAGGCAAATATTTATGATTAAAAGAATAATCGGCGTTGTTTTGTGCGCAGCTCTTGTTTTTTGCAGTCCTGTATCCGCGGCGGCGGGACATGCGGTGCTCGGCGGAGCCGAAACGCTTCCGTTTGTGCTTATACGCGGTATGGATTTTGACGGTTTGTATTTTAACGAAGGCACGCAGGACGAACGTCCGGCGTTGGGGCAGATAGAGGCGAGAGGCATAATAAAAACCCTTCTTTTAGCCGGAGTCTCGGCAGGGATGAGCAGGAGCTTTGACGGCGCTATTGACCGTATTGTAGACTACGCCCGCGAGATACTCGGAAATCTTGCCTGTGATAATACGGGCGCTCCTATTTATGAGCTTAACCCTCACAGGTATACCGAGGCGGTGGGCACATATACCAACTTTCCCGACAGCGACCGCAGCGAGTACGGCATTGTAAAAAAAGCGGTTGAGCTTTACGGCGGCGAAAACGTTTATTATTTCGCATACGACTGGCGTTTAAATCCGCTTGATATCGCGGATGAAATAGATGCCGTTGTGAATAAAGCGTTAGCCGAAACAGGCAAGTCTAAAGTAAATCTTGTCAATTGCAGCATGGGCGGGATAATGACCGTCGCGTATATGACGAAGTACGGATATGACAAGCTTAATAAATGTGTATTTGTTTCCTCTACGTTTAGCGGCGTGGATATGGTTTCAAGTCTTTTCCGGGGAAAGGTTAAGATTGAAGCCGAGGCTCTTTATAATCTTGCCGCCTACCAGCTCGGAAATGACGGGACAGGTAACGCGTTTTTTGCGCTGCTCAAAATGGCCGGCGTGTTTAACGGAGTTTCAAATTTTGCCAACGACTTGGTGGATACATATAAGGAAAAGGTTTTCAGTGACCTGCTTATTGACTGTTTCGGTCATATGCTCTCGCTGTGGGCTGTTATTCCTCACGAGGATTATGACGCTTGCATAGAGTATATGTTCGCAGATAAACAAGACGAGTACGCGGAGTTTATTCAGAAAACCGACGCTCTTCGGGATATGGTAGCGGGACGCGACGCGATGCTCCTTGCCGCGGCGGAGAGCGGCGTGGATATAGCTCTGATTGCTTCATATAACATCCCCGGCATACCGGTTTGCGAGGGCGCCACGGCAAACGGGGACGGGACAATAGAAACGAGCAGAATGACAGGCGGAACCTTAGTAGCCGATTACGGTAAAACGCTCGACGAAAGCATTTTGAACAGCGGTTCTCCCTATGTTTCGGCGGATGGGGTTATAGACGCCGGCGGCGGGCTGTTCCCTGATTCCACATGGTTTATGAAGGACTCTCCTCATGTCAGCTGCAACTACGGTACGGACGAATCCGAGTTCCTTTTCTGGATTGTAGGATTTGACGGCAGGGCGACGGTGAACAGTAATCCGCTTTATCCTCAGTTTATGAGAGCGGACGAGAACCTCGCGCTCACCCCCCTTGCATAAAAACAAAATCAACCGCGCCGTATCTGATTGGATGATACGGCGCGGTTTAAGTTATGGGTTATGGATTATAAGCGTATATATTGATTATAGCGGCGTGCTTTATATACTCGCGTTCTATTGACATTTTCTCTGAAAGCGTGAACTTTTTCCTGCCCTCAAATTCGGCGTGGTGGACAGGTATGCCGTAAATTAGCAGCGCGGGATGCTTGACGGTGTTTTCAAAGCTGTCGAGAAAAGCCCGTAAAACCGCGCCGTCAAAAGGATTAAAAAGATAAAATACCGTACCGTCGAAGGGAATACACCCGACGGCGTTTTTGTTTATTATTTCAACCTGAGGGTATTCGCGAAATCTCTCGCGCGTAAACTCGGCGACGCCGCTGTCAAGCTCAATTCCGACAAGCTTTCCCTTAAAACCCTTTTCGGTAATCAGGTAGCTTAAAACGCGCCCCTGACCGCAGCCGATATCCACAAGTTTATCGTTTTCCGATAAGGAAATCTTTTGGAACAAAGGGGCGAGCATTCGGTAATCCGTGCTTTGCGTGTCTTTCGCGCCCTCGCCGCCGTGCTTGGTCTCAAGGCGCCTGTTAAGGGGCTTGCCGCCTATTTTTTTGTCGATTAGGACTTCGTTTCTTTCAAACTTCATCTTAAAAATACGCCACTTTATTTTTTGTATAAGGCTCATAAAAACCCCTCCGCCGTCACGATTAACAAATGAAAAACTTTTTAACACATTTTTATTATAAGATATATTGCGGCGCCGGTCAAATAAAAAATATGCAATACAAATTTTACGGCGCAGCTATTGATTTTTTTGTAAGCATAATATATAATCATTTAGCATTCGCCGGAATGATGGAATTGGCAGACGTGCCGGACTCAAAATCCGGTCCTGGCGACAGGGTGCGGGTTCAAGTCCCGCTTCCGGCACCAAATATGCGGCTTCTGCCGCAGTGAACAGTGAATATTGAATAATGCAATAGTGAACAGTATAAAATGCGGTAAAAAAAATCACGCCGCATATTTGTACTGTTCATTGTTCATCAGCGCAAGCGGTTTCATTGTTCGTTGTTCGTTGATAGTCCGAGCCGTTTCCTTTCCGGACTTCGGTTAGCATTAAGAATTCATTGAATTGTTAATTATCTTTTTGTATTGTCTTGACATATATGAGCTGTTTTTGTATAATTAAATATAATAACAGTATTAAAAATTATGAAAAAATTAAATTTAAAAACAATTCTTTTGTACCTATCCCTTACCGCGTCTATAATATTCCTGTTTTACTTCGGCTGTCCGATTTACCGGCTGTTTAAGGTTCAGTGTCCGGCTTGCGGAACAGCGAGGGCGTGGATATGTTTTTTAAAAGGGGATATCAGGGCGGCGTTGCGTTATAATTTGTTTTTCTTAATTATGCCGTTATTTATTGCATCTTATTTATACTGGGATACCTTATCAAAAAAAATCAAATTTTTTTATCCGTTGATGGCGCTTCTTGCGGCTGTAGTATTTATTTACAATCTGTTAAGAGTGTTTGGGTTATGCAATAATTACCTAATAATATTAGGATAATTATAAATATTTTAAAAGGGGATAATGAGTATGACGCAAGATAAGGTAGATATGTACATAATGACAAATCAAAAATACCTTCCTGCTGAAAAAGTGGTTTTCTTGAAGGAAAAACTGATTGAGGCTGAGGAGAGCAAGTTTACAATGGCCTCGGCGATTGAGTTTAAGGACCCCACGACAATGCTGTTAATTTCCATATTCCTTGGTTCTTTAGGTGTGGACAGGTTTATGATGGGCGACACGGGTATGGGCATCTTAAAGCTGCTGACCGGAGGCGTCTGCGGAATTTTGACAATAATTGATTGGTTCTCTATTCAGAAGAAGGCAAGGGAAATGAATTATAATAACCTGATAGCGGTTCTGTAAAACCCCTTGCATTAAATATGAGCGTCGCGTTTTGCCTTATTCGCGGAGCTTTATTAAGGCGACGGATTATATGTTTCCGGATAAGGCGTTAAGCCGTTAAAAAATCAAATATAAATGAAGAGATATCAAGCGATAAATTAAAATGATTGCGCTGTCTGTTATTTATTGTAGTCCGAGCCGTTCCTTTGTGGTTTCCGGCTCGGATTAGTGTTTATTTTACCGCCTGTACGCTTCAAGGCGTTTGATTTTTACGCCTTGTGCAGAAAAGCGCTTTTCATATTCGGTCATAATATTATTTTCAAAGCCGCTGCCGTGAAGGTCATATGTGATGTTTTCGAGTCTCCAACCGTTGTTTCGCAACTCCTCTACCGAAAACTCGAAAAGCCCGCTATCGTCGGTCTTCATAAAAACCGAGCCGTTTTCGGCAAGCACTTTTTTGTAGAGTTCAAGGAAGCTTTGGTGGGTTAATCTGCGCTTGCGGTGCCTTATTTTCGGCCAAGGGTCTGAAAAGTTAAGATAAATACGCTCTATTGAGCCTTCGGGAAAAAAGTCGGCGAGTCCCAAAGCGTCAAAGCGGCAGAGCCTTATGTTGTCGGCAGCCGCGCTTTTTATTTTTTCGGCGGCGCTTATAAGTATATCGGTTATTCTTTCAATCGCGATAAAATTTATATCGGGATAAAGCTGCGCCATCCCGAGGACGAAGCCGCCCTTGCCGCATCCGATTTCAAGATGTACCGGAGCGTCCGATTTGAATACGCAGCCTAAGCCCTGCAAAAAGACGCCCGGGTCGCCGATAACCGTTTCGCCGCACGCCAAAAGCCGTTCGTCCGCGTGCTTTTTATGTTTAGCTCTCATTTTTTCTCCCCGTTTCATTGTCGCCGGAACATTTTACAACAGGAAATGCGGCTTGTCAATTATTTGCTTTTCCGCTCTTGTCATTTGAAGCCGCTGTATGTTATACTTTTACAGTCATCAAAGTAAGGTTGTGATTTTATGTTTTCATTGCCGCGTTTTCTCGAGCCGGATTTTAACGCCGAGCCGTTCATATGTGCGCCGGACGCGAAGAGCGAGCCGGCGGGAGACGGCTTTTTGCCCGAAAATTTCTACGCTACGACTATTTTCCCCGAGTATGTGAAAATCGGCGGAGAATGGATAATGGTCAAGGACGGGCGTATGGACTCCTGCGTGGTTATAAAAGACGGCGAGCCGAAAGCCGTAGAGCCGCGTAATATAAAAAAAGGGGATATGGTAGTCGTCGGCAGGACGGACGACGGGCGCGGCGGCGTTTATGTACACTCTAACGCGTTTGAGGTTGAGGATGATACCGGTGACGACTCTGTTTTTGCGTTTAGAACGGGCAAATCACGCGAGTCCTCTTATTCCGAGGACTATGACAAGTTGTATAATATATTAAGAAATGATAGGGATAACGGCTATATAGTGTGGGTGTTAGGTCCCGCATGCGTGTTTGATCATGACAGCAGAGCGGCTATGTCACAGCTTATTGACAAAGGCTATTGCCACGCGCTTTTTGCGGGTAACGCGCTTGCTACCCATGACCTTGAGGCAAGCATATTCAATACGGGGCTTGGTCAGGATATTTATACGAAGAGGTTGATGAAGAATGGGCATTATAATCATCTTCATACTATAAATCTTGTGAAAACCGAGAGAGGAATTTCGCGGTTTCTTGAAAAATATGACATAAAAAGCGGCGTTATGAGCAGTCTTATTAAAAATGATGTGCCGTATGTGCTTGCGGGCTCTATCCGTGACGACGGACCGCTGCCGGAGGTTATATCAGACGCATATGCGGCACAAGCCGCTATGAGAGAGCATACGAAAAAGGCTACCGTTGTAATAGCTCTTGCAACGCAGCTTCATACAATTGCGACAGGTAATATGACGCCGTCCTTTACAGTAAAAGACTCTGTTGTGCGCCCTGTGTATTTTTACAGCGTTGATATTTCAGAGTTTGCCGTCAACAAGCTGCGCGACAGGGGTTCGCTGAGCGTAACGGGGATAGTGACGAATATTCAAGATTTTCTTGTCAATATGGAAAGGAATTTGGAGTAATGAGTGAGGAAAAAACAGACGTGACAGAAAAGCAAGACAGCGCGGGGTTGAAACTCAATAAAAAAACGATGGTAAGCATATTTATTGTGCTGCTTGCCGTATTTGTTTTTGCGGGCGCTATGACACAAATACTTCCGCGCGGCGAATTTCAGCGGACTGAAAGCGGTCAGATTATAAACGGTACATATGCTGAAAACCCTGATTATAAAATACCGATTTGGAAGGTTGTATTGTCGCCTATCCTTTGCCTTTCGAGTGAGCAGGCAGTAACAGGCATTGCGATAATCCTTTTTATTGTGCTTATTGGCGGCGCGTTTTTAATACTCGATAAATGCGGGACTATGAAGTACATAATGGCATTTTTAGTCGAAAAATTCGGCAAACAAAAATATCTGCTTTTGAGCGCTATGGTTTTTGTGCTTATGGGCATGAGCTCGATAACGGGCATATTAGAGGAGTCAATAACCTTAGTGCCGCTTGCCGTTGCCATATCTCTTGCGCTGGGTTGGGATTCGTTAGTGGGTCTTGGTATGAGCCTTATCGCGACAGCTTGGGGCTTTACCGCCGCAACATTTAATCCTTATAATATTATGACGGTGCAAAAGCTTGTAGGGCTTAAAATGTTTTCCGGACTGTGGCTGAGGCTTATAATATTTGCCGCAGTATACCTTCTTTTAATAGCTTTCTTAATTGTTTATGCAAAAAGAATAGAAAAAAATCCGAAAAACTCACTCGTATATGAGAGTGATAAGCTTATTCGTGATAAATTCGCCGTCACAGAAACAAAAGCGGTGCTTTCAAATCCTTTAACAAAAAAGGCTACAAGGGCATTCGTTATATGTATGCTTCTTGACGTTGTGTTCGTAATTTTTGACTTTGCATTTGACCTTGGCGGAATGTTATCACTGCCCGCGATGGCTCTTTTATTTACAGTCGGCGGGCTTCTCTCGGGACATCTTGCGGGGCTTCGCGGCAGGGAGCTGTTAAAGAACTTTTTTACGGGAGTAAAAACGATTGCGCCCGCGGTGCCGCTCATTGTTTTCGTCTTAGCGGGGGCTTACATTCTCAACAAGGGAATGATTATAGATACGATACTAAACTCCGTATACGGCTTTGTAGAAGATGCTACTCCCTATCAGGCTATTTTTATTGTTTTCGCGTTTGTTTTAGTGTTGGAGTTCTTTTTGGGCAGCTCTACGGCGAAAGCGTTCCTTATTATGCCGATATTAGCGCCGCTGTCAGATATGATAGGCATTACGCGCCAGAGCGTCGCGGTAACCTTTTGTCTTGCGGACGGCTTTACGAATTTGCTTTTCCCGACGAGCGGCGTTATGATAATAGCGATTGGCTTAGTCGGCGTATCATACGGCAAGTGGCTGCGCTGGTCTTGGAAGCTGTTTTTACTTAACGGCGCGCTATCCGCTGTCGTTCTCGCGTTCTGCGTCGCGGTAAATTACGGCGCGGGCGATATGATTTAAGGAAGTAAAGCGATATGGTGCCTATCAACAAATTTTATAAGGAAAAGATAAAACGCCCCGAAAAGGTGCTGTGCATAGGAGAGGGCAATTTTCTGAGGGCGTTCGCCTGCTTTCTGCTCGATGTGATGAACGAAAAGGGCTATAACGGGAATATTGTGATGTGTCAGCCGATAAAAGACGGCAAATGTGATATTATAAACGCACAGAACGGTTTTTATACGGTTATTGAACGTACAGCACAAAACGGAAAAGAAATTGAGCGCACACGAGTTATAAAAAGCGTTTCCCGGTGCGTTAACCCATATAGGGACTTTGAGGAGTTTATAAAGATTGGGAGAAGTCCGGATTTAGATATAATAATATCTAATACCACAGAGGCGGGGATAACTTTTGACGGTAAAGATAAATTTACCGATACGCCGCAAAGCTCTTACCCCGCAAAGCTCACAAGGCTTTTATATGAGCGGTTTTGCGCGTTTAAGACCTATGGCGGCGTTCTCATTTTGCCTGTTGAGCTTATAGACTCTAACGGCACAAGGCTAAAAGAATGTGTGAAGCAATATATACAGCTTTGGGGTTTGTCTGAAAGCTTTTCTGCCTGGCTCGATACAGAGTGCTGTTTTGCAAATACATTAGTGGATAGGATTGTATCGGGTTTCCCAAAGGATGATGCAAAAAGACTTTTTGAGCGGTTAGGCTATGAGGATAAACTCCTTGACGCAGCAGAGCCTTTCTTCTTTTGGGCAATAGAAGCGCCAAAGGAAAAAGCAAAGGCTTTCCCTGCCCCAAAATCAGGTCTTGATGTAATATTTACAAACGATATAACACCGTATAAAACACGGAAAGTAAGAATATTAAACGGGGCGCACACGCTTTCTGTTTTAGCCGCTTTTCTTTCCGGTCATAACACAGTTTTCGAGATGATGAGTGAC
>CAZQXZ010000096.1:0-7968 GCA_964597515.1 uncultured Eubacteriales bacterium
TCATAAGACAAATTTCAATCCACACCCCCGTGCGGGGGGTGACATTCTGAGGTCGTGATATGGACTGACCCTGTACTCATTTCAATCCACACCCCCGTGCGGGGGGTGACCGCAAAATATGCTCTAAAAATAAAAGATATGAGCCTATCTTGTGTTTGACAGATTAACCGTTGCCGGTTAATGTCGGTTTTATAGTGAAAACTGCGGTAAATCCGGTGCGAACCTCCTAAAAGTTTTATGTTTGCTTATGGTTCGCACCAAGCCCTAAACAATTAAATCTCCCTCCAAATTAATGCTCGGTTTTATGCCTATATGAATAACCTTTTCGGAATAGTTATTGCCTAAATTATAAAACCGCAAGCTGTCTTCTTCTGTGTTTATAATCGCTTTCAGTTCGTTTTGCAACTTTAAATACCGGCTCCAATCAATGTTACATTCAAAAACAGAATTTTGAACCCGTTGCCCGTATGACTGGCATTTCTTAGCCACATGGTTTAGCCTTCGCCGTCCGGCGGCTGTTTCCGTAGAAACATCGTAGGTTAGCAGTACAAGCATACAATTATTTCTCACTTCCATAAAAATGGCGGGTAGCCGTCCAAATCGCCGCGTATTGTTCTTGCCAACAGCAGGGCTTGGCAATACGGTACTAAGCCCCATTCTATTTTTTCTTTCAAAAAAGGATGCGTGATTTCCTCTTTCTTTCGATTTTGCCACGCTGATAAAAATCTTTTCCGTGCTTCTTTTGTCAGATATACCGCGCCTGAGCTTTGAAATTCAAAATCCGTATCGGTCACTTCATTACGATTTATAAGTGAAAACACAAAACGGTCTGCGAAGTGCGGGCGAAGCTCTTCCATTATATCAAGGGCGAGAGAAGCCCTGCCCGGTCTGTCTGTGTGCAGGAAACCGACATAACTATCAAGCCCGACAACTTCAAGAGCGTGACGGCATTCGCCTGTGAGCAGTGTATATGCAAACGAGAGCATGGCATTTACGGCATTGGTTGGCGGACGGCGGTTTCGGTTTGTGAACTTAAAGAAATCCTTATTCTGCAAAATCAATTCATCGAACGAGGAAAAATAGCAGTGTGCCGCATTGCCCTCGCAAGCACGAAGATTATCGGCATTGTCAAGATCAAGAACCCGTTTTTGTTGTTTGCTTAAAAATGCGCTTTGCTTTTTTAATAGCTCGGTATCTAATCTTAAAGGATAATCCCTAATGGCACGCTCGATAACCCATTTTTGATTATGGAGTTTCCCAAAGATGAAGTTTTTCGCATACTGCAAGGCTCTTTTGTCATCGGCAATTCTGTATTGTTCGCGCCGCAACAAAACGTTACCGCTTGATTCGCCGATAAAAGTGCCATGATAATTGCCGTATTCGCTTAAAAAGCTGACCGTTATTTTCCGCTTTGCGCATTCACCAAGTAATTGCGGTGTCGCGCCAAAATAATTAAACAGGACGATTTGCTCTAAATTGAGCAGAGGCACACGAATCAGAATTTCATTATCCTTTTTGACACAGACATTATCGTTTTCGAGATTAACGCTTGTGTCTGCCTGTGTTACAAACAGTACATTTAACAGCTTTCTCATTCGAGATGCACCTCCATATACTTTCTCACGGAGGTCTCGTCTTTCTCTCCGAGCGAGGGCAAACAGACGTCTTTGAGACTGCAGCTTTGGCAATATTTGCCCTTGATTGCCTTTGGCGTATATTTACGGCTGAACATTTCGTGCATTGATTTTATTGTTGCGGTAAGCTTTTCACGCAGCTGAGGCGTAAAAGAAACAACCTCGCGGCGGTGCGGTTCACCGTAAAACAAAGCGCCGCTATCAATCTTTATGCACAGCATTTCTTCAAGACATGCCGCCTGAGCGCAAAGCTGTAATCTGTCGCAATCGCTGGGTTTTGTTTTGCCGCGTTTGTATTCTACAGGATACGGCAACCATAAATTATCATAACCGCTTAGCGTTACGCCGGTTTCGGCTTTATGAAACTCGACAACATCGCATTCGCCGGATATGCCCAGTTCGGCAGAGTGCACCTTTAAGGAGCGAAAAATTATTATATTACCGCGTTTTTCAACAAGCTCACTATTGTGTGCTTTTGTGTGCAGTATTTTACCTGCGGTTGTTAAGTAGTTCTCGCTCCACTGCGCTTCAATGTGAATTAAAGCCCATTGACGGGGGCAAAATGCATAGTGCTGGATACCGGACAGCAATAAATAATCGTCTTCGTTGTAGGTCATACTATAAAATCGTCACGCCGTTTGGAGCAGTGCCGATTTGCACATCATAATCCGAATATGACCGTGCCGGTTTGCTCTCATCAATGCGTTTTACCGTTACTAAATCAAAGAGCTTTTGCGCCGATGCATTCCCAAGCTCACTCTCGTGTTTGAAAATAATGAGCTTCCGAAAGGTCATTTTCCCGCGAGCGGCGCTGCGGTCGAACTCAAACATATTCTGGACTGCAGTCCAAAGAAGCTGCAAGTCGTCATCCGAAAAACCGGTGACTTTTCGTGCAAGATTAGCAGAGATAAAACCCTCTTGACGGTAAAGAGCGTAAGGAATTATATGTTTACGCCCCATCATTGTTGATGTTCCATCTTCTGCATTATTTTTACTTCTTGATTCTTCTTCTTTTTTATCAGAAATGGCAACACGCGTTATTGAGATTTCTGATGGAACAATAGGGTCAATACTTTTGCCAAAAGCAAGTTGAACCGGTCCGCGAACCTGCCCACTTGAATTCCAAAGTCCGCTATCCTTTTTTGTGAAAGCCGTAAGCACGGCTCCAAATGCTCGTATGTCATAGTATTTGTCACACATAAACTTTCTTGCATCTGCACTTTTTTCGGTCTTATCAGTTTTGCTTTTAACAGAATCAATGGCTTGCCGCGATTTATCATTAAGATAAATATTGTCTTGCAAAACAAAGATATCAAACCCGTTTTCAGGAATACCGTTTTGCTGTTCCTTTTTAATTTGCACATAATCGCGAATCTTGCGTTTAATACATACATCAGTAACAATTCCGTGACCGGTTTCGGGGTCGATGCGCGGCATATTACCGGCATCGGGGTCGCCGTTGGGGTTGCCATTTTCGACGTCATATAGCATGACGAATTCATAGCGGTTTTTAATTGGTTCAGACATTGTTTTTTTCCTCCGTTTTATCTTTTTTTGTGAAGAAGTCTTGCGTTTGATGATAGTAGCCTAAAATAAATCGCCCCTGATCGTCTAAGCTAAGCGCTTTTGGAAACGGCGCTTCCGAATAGAGCTTTCCGAGAAGCTCTGTTTTCAGCTTTTCAAAAAACACCGCGTTATCCAGCTTATCCGCGTGATGCATTGAAAGCTTGAGAATGGTTGGGAAAACGCTTGCCGGATTTGCGCAGGCGGTGGCGAAGTAGCGTTCGCGTATTGTTGCGCTGTTATTTGCTTTTTCCTGTAACCTTTCCAGCACAGAGAAGAGTCTTCCAAGCGTGTAAGATACGCTGTTTGTTTCTGTGTTTAATGCCACGGTTGTAACCTCCTGTTCGTCATAATTTCTTATCAAAACGGCTTTGACAATTGCCGCCTTTGTTTTATTTATATCTTCGCCGGCACGAATACGGGTTAGGATTGCGTTATACAATGTCATCGGATATCGTGAGCCGGATATTATTGCGTTTAGCAATTGCCCGCCGAGAAGCGGCGTCGCATCATCGGCTTTCTTTGCGACCGTTGTTTCGCTGAGAATTATCCACGGCGGTATGAACGGAAACTTTTCTTGCTTTGAATCTTTGATAATCTCCATGTGTCTGTAATGCAACGCATTGTTTCTTAGAATATTCCCAAAACTGTCACGGTGAAAATAACGCACGCTTATTCTACCGGCATTTGGCGAAAGGCATAAAAGATAGAACGGTTTTTCAAAATCGCAGTTTTGCAAATTAATCGGCGTGCCAGATGTTATTGCTTGCAAAATGGCTGAGATTTTTGTATCGTCACTTTCCTTTGGTTCGTTAAACCATGAAAATACTTCAGCTTCTGTTTCTCCGCCGTCTTTACCTTCTGCCCAGTATACAAGGGTGTCGCCGCTTAAGAATTTTCGATGATTTTCATTCGCAATTAAATCATTCAGTGCTGTAGCATACTCTATTGAGGACTTTTTTCCAAGTTGTGCCGCCGGTTTTTTAACTTTTTCTGTTGCTGAAGCGGCTTGCCCGTAAGATGAGAAACTTTCAGAGTTAATACTTACAAGAGCTTGTTTTTTCATTGTAACGCCTCGCAGAGCAATGCCCTCTTGTTTGCGCCACAAAGCATCTTCTTCACCGGTTATTAAATCTCTAATTTGCTCATTTTCAGAAGATTTTTTGGCATAGTAGGCACTCCAAGCTTCTTGAATATCTTTATCTTCCTGAGCGTATTTACCGTTGACCATAAAAACGCAATCATTCTTTGTTTCCGGAATGACAAATCCACTCGGTAGAGTAGGAATGCGATTAAAATAGGAGCTTATCGCCACTCCTGCTTCTGATGTAATATTTGCAAGAATATCCTGATGTAACTTTTTTGCCGCTTCAAACTTTTGTTGTTCAACATCAAGAATATATCCTGCATTGTCACTAAGGAAATAGGGTGAAATCCTACGTGTGCGAGTTTCTGCTGTAGGTAACGAAAGCGATTTTCGCCGCTTTATCTTTTTGAATTTGTCTGTTCCATCTTTGCTTTTGCCATTAGGAATTTCCACTTCCTCTTCAAGTGGTGTAATAGTCAGAATTACTCCATTTGAATTAATATTAACGGCAAAATCAGCTTCTCGTTTTTCCCATCCTTGTTTTTCACCGCCGGCATCTTCGTATCGTTTGGCAAGCGCCTGTAAAATCATCTCAGCACCTCCACGTTCCGCAGGTCAATAATTCCCTGTTTCATTTCGGCTCGGAAGTATGTAGGTACAAAGGCGGTGACATTACCGTCCTTATCTTTTTGATAATCAATGTCATACAGCATAATACCGAAGCTTCGGTCTTCCGCAAGTGCGGCAGGAAATTTTCCGTCTTCAATCAGACGCAGGGTAGCAGGGAATTCCCGCGTGCCAAGGCAGGGCTGATGAAAGCATTGCCCATTGCGAATTCGCCGAGTAATCATTTCGGCAAACTTTCCGTGATTGAATGAACCGTCCGCATTAGTATCGCAGGTTTCACCGTTTGGCTTGTTCGGAAGATTAAGTTTGTCTTTAACCTCTTCAAAATGAGCGGTTACAACATACTTAACATTTTTCAGCACCATTGAAGCTCGCTGGGTTCTGTCTTCTGATGTATAAATGTGTTCTTTTCCTTTACTCGCTTTGCTGCTGATCTCATTGCGCCGTATATTCTCAAATTTTATCGGATTGCAAACCCGAATTTCATCAATCACATAGCGGATTGCCGGTTGCCAAAATATTGCTTCTAAAATGCCGCGAGCGGCAGACGGTGTCATAATATCATAGCTGACACGTTCAACCTTAAGCTCGGGTCTTGAAAAGCAAGCATAATCGCCTGTGATTTCTACGCTGAATCCCAAATTAATACCTCCTCTATGTGATTATAGCGTTTCCGCAGCTTGGCTGCAATGAAACGCCGTATTTGCTGTTGTAGTTTTGCTCGTTCATAACAGCTATTCCGTCATCAAAAACTGTTATCAATCCGTATTTTCGTAACTCATCAAAATCACGTTGATAAAGATTTACACCATAATGCTGAATTTGCCTTAATAAATCACGATTACGGACTTTAGCTCTTAGCTTATCACACATAGCTTTCGACTCCGTTGTTTCGATGATAACAAGTTTCTGATCGTTTTCAATCAAATGAAATTGTTCAGCAACTGTTTTGAACGGAAATGATAACGCATTACCTAAGCCGTCGTTAAATTGAGTAACAACATTTTTTGTGTCCAGTCCCTGCTGCCCGATTATGTAACGCAGCTGTTTAAAATAACATTCAACAGCTTGCAAAGAAGCAATATCAACGTTATTTTGCTTTGCGTGTTCAAAAGCTGATATATTTTGTTGAATTATCGTTGGTGGATTGCTACTGTCAAAAGTAAAAATGTGAACAACAGAATCTTGTGCCGGATTTTTACCTTCACGGTTACATCGCCCCGCCGCCTGAATGATGCTGTCCAGTCCGGATTTTTCGCGATACAGCACCGGAAAATCGACATCAACGCCGGCTTCAATAAGGCTTGTACTTATTACGCAGCAGGGCTTTCCGTTTTTAAGCTTTGCCCGAATTTCATCGAGAACCTTTTTTCTGTGTGCCGGATACATCGTTGTTGAAAGATGATAAGTATTTGTTAGCTGAGAAGCAATTTGCTGTGCCTTTTTGCGTGTGTTTACTATGCATAAAACCTGATTATGCTTTGATAATTCTGTTATAAGCCGGTCGTCTGAAAAAGCATTATCTTCAACTTGATATGTAACCCTGCGAAAATCTTCATACATCCGCTCCGGTTGAGAGTTTATCTCTAAAATCGTTAGCGGCTTAAAATAACTATCTAAACTACTCTGCGTCGCCGTTGTAAGCACAGCGGTGCAATTGCAATTTCTAATAAGTTCGCTAACTGCCGCAACGCAGGGGAAAAGATGTGGTAACGGAAGCATTTGCGCTTCGTCAAATATGATAACGCTGTTTGCAATATTATGAAGTTTACGGCATTTGCTCGGCTTGCTTGAAAACAGGCTTTCAAAAAATTGTACAGTACTGGTTACGATAATTGGGGCATCCCAGTTTTCGGTTGCAAATCGGCGCGGGTCAGTATCTTCATACTCTATATTGCTATGATGTTGAACTACGTTATTCGCGCCAAGTATATCTTCAAATACTATTGCGTTTTGCTCAATAATTGTGTTGTAAGGAACAACATAAATCACGGATTTGATATTGTTTTTTACAGCATGATTTAAAGCAAACGCCATACTTGCTAAGGTTTTACCACTACCGGTCGGGGCGGTTAACGCAAATAAACCACGTTTTTTTCCCGACTGAAAAACACAATCGTTTTTTAGAGCGGTTCGTTTTTTATCGATTTCTCTTTTCGGGTTATCGAAGCGTTTTAGATGATTAGTTAGTTTGTTGTTAAGACAATCAATAGAATCGAAACTGCCGCGCTGAATTGCACCGTTAGTCATAAAACTTTCTGTATCAAGCCAGTCGGCATCAACAAGGCACGAGAATAGCATTCTTGTAAAAAATGAGAGCGAAAAACCGATGTTCTCTGTTTTGTGACACCTTCCGGCATTCCATGTTGGTTGTGCAACAATGGCCGACAATTTAACATCATTTGCATAAGATGAATAAGAGGCTAAGGATTTATCTTTGATACGGTAATAAAGTGAAGCCATATCCGCTTGACTTTGGCTATTTGAGCCGCCGTTCGGCAACCCGCCGTGATGACCGGCTATGCAGTATGCCGCAATAATGCCGATGACAGGATTTTTTTGACAAAGTTCATACATAGTCCTCGCGCCGCAGGTGGCGTGGTCAACGTTGAGATTTTCACCATTTATGTGCCTTTGAAATTCAGCAGAATACTTACCAATATCGTGAGCCATTGCAATAGCCTCGGCGATTTCATACTCATTGAAAGCAGAAGCAAAACAAGACGCTAAACAAGCCGTACCTATTAAATGCTCCGGCACAGACTGCTCAGTATATGTCACTGTTCCTTTATCGCCTCTCCAATGGGCAATAGCCATCGCTTGTCCTCCTGTTGTTATAAGTTGATTTGTGTAATGCTTGGGGGAAATATTGGGGTTTCTACGGTTTCATAACTCTATTCAAAAATCAAAAGGATATTTGTCGAACTGCAAATGACAGCCTGACATACTAACAGATTATAAAAACGGTAGCATTTAAACAAAATGTTTCTTATATTATAGCATATTTTATTGACATTTCAACATACAATTTGGAAATAATAGTAATAAATTGTGAAA